>CALGKL010000169.1 GCA_937930495.1 uncultured Gloeocapsa sp. | reverse complement strand
CTTAATAATACTAGGGAAAAAAGTTAATAAACCCTGGTTATTTTCACTAAAATTATGAACAGGAATTAAGCGAAAATTACCATCTGCCCAAGGAGTAGAGATGATTCTTTGACTTTGGACACCACCAGGACGCCAAAATTTAGGTACGATAACCCTAACCTGATGCTCAGGTGCTAAATTAGCCAATAATCGCAGTTTAGTGCAATTGAGTTTGACTATATAAGTATGACTGGCGACGAGTATTTTTACCAAATTAACAATTACCTGAAATGGGGGACTAAGGTGCTTAGGTTAGAGCTAGGGGTTAGAGAGCTTTATATCCTTTTCTTTCAACCCCCAACTCTACTAGAGATGATTAAATGACAGTAAACAAATGTTGGTTAAATTTAGGCATATTTTCCCGCGGAATAACCCGTCCTTGGTCTTCGAAATCAGGAATTTGGTCAAAATTCAGGTAGCGGTATAACTCAGGAGCAAAGGGATTGATTTTAGACTCAACGATTTCGAGATATTCACTCTTAGTGGGAATGTAACCGAGTATAGCACAAACCGCCGCTAATTCAGCAGAGCCTAAATAGACCCTTGCCCCTTTACCCATACGGTTATTGAAATTACGGGTAGAAGTAGAGAAGACCGTAGCATTATCCTCAACACGAGCTTGATTTCCCATACAGAGGGAACAACCAGGCATTTCTGTGCGAGCGCCAGCAGCGGCGAAAATGCCATAAACACCTTCTTCGCGCAATTGTTGTTCATCCATACGCGTAGGGGGACAAATCCAGAGACGAACTTGAGATTTAGCACCCTCTAAGACTTTAGCAGCCGCGCGATAGTGACCGATATTCGTCATACAAGAGCCGATAAAGACTTCATCGATGCGATCGCCTGCGCATTCCGAGAGTAATTTAACGTTATCGGGGTCATTAGGTGCAGCGACGATCGGCTCTGTAATCTGATTCAAATCTACCTCAATGGTATCGAAATATTCCGCATCAGCATCGGCGGTCATTAACTCGGGATTAGCCAACCATTGTTCCATTTTCGAAATCCGACGCATCAGGGTGCGGGAATCTTCGTACCCCCGGGCGATCATATTTTTGAGCAAAGCGACATTAGAGCGTAGATACTCTGACACGGTTTCTACTCCCAATTGGATAGTACAACCGGCGCAGGATCTTTCCGCGGTAGCGTCAGTCAATTCAAAAGCTTGCTCGACTTTCAGATCCGGGAGACCCTCCATTTCCATAATACGTCCTGAGAAAACATTAATTTTGTTTTCCTTAGACACGGTTAATTTGCCTTGCTGTATAGCTACATAGGGGATAGCGTTAACCACATCTCGGAGAGTTACTCCCGGTTGGAAACTACCAGTAAAACGAACTCTAACCGATTCTGGCAGATCTAGAGGCATAACACCTAGAGCAGCAGCAAAAGCTACTAAACCAGAACCCGCTGGGAAAGAGATACCTAAGGGGAAACGGGTATGGGAATCACCACCGGTACCCACGGTATCGGGTAATAACATCCGATTGAGCCAAGAATGAATGATTCCATCCCCTGGTTTTAACGCTACCCCACCACGGGTAGAGAAAAAGTCAGGTAACTCTTTATGGGTAACGATATCAACGGGTTTAGGATAGGCTGCGGTATGGCAAAAACTTTGCATGACCAAATCAGCGCTAAAACCTAAGCAAGCCAATTCTTTTAACTCATCCCGGGTCATTGGTCCTGTTGTATCTTGAGAACCTACTGTAGTCATTACCGGTTCACAGGACGTACCAGGCCGTACTCCAGGTAAACCACAAGCTTTACCAACAATTTTTTGAGCGAGGGTGAAACCTTTACCGGTATCGGTGGGCAAAGAAGGACGAATAAAGAGGGTACTAGGCTCTAATCCTAGAGCTTCGCGGGTTTTATCGGTGAGACTGCGTCCAATCAACAGGGGAATACGTCCACCAGCGCGCACTTCATCGAGGATCGTATCTGGTTTAAGGGTAAAGGTAGAGAGAAGTTTCCCGTTTTCATCGGTAATTTCGCCCTTGTAGGGATAGATTTTAATCACCATACCCGTTTCTAGTCCGGTCACGTCGCATTCAATGGGTAAAGCGCCGGAGTCTTCGGCGGTATTAAAGAAAATCGGTGCGATCTTTCCACCTAGGATATAACCACCAGAGCGTTTATTGGGAATATAGGGGATATCATTACCGATGTGCCAAAGTAAAGAGTTAATCGCTGATTTACGAGAAGAACCTGTACCTACTACATCCCCCACATAAGCTACTGGATAGCCTTTGGTTTTCAATTGCGCAATCGTCGCTAAACCATCACTCATACGGGATTCCAGCATGGAAAGAGCGTGTAGGGGGATATCAGGACGAGTGGTAGCGTGGGTAGCGGGGGAGAGGTCGTCGGTATTGGTTTCTCCGGGTACTTTGAAGACGGTTACGGTGATTTCCTCAGGTAATTTAGGACGAGAAATAAACCAACTAGCCATAGCCCAAGCGTCTAGTACTTGTTTAGCGTAGGGGTTGGTTTCTGAGAGGGTCAGGATATCGTTAAAGAGGTCAAAGACGAGGATAATTTTACTTAAGGCGTTAGCTGCACTTTTAGCGATGTTACTATCTTTAGATTTAAGCAGTTGCACCAGGGATTGGACGTTGTAGCCTCCTACCATTGTCCCGAGTAAGTCGATCGCTCCTTGAGGGGAAATCAGGGGGCTAATAATTTCATGATTAGCTATTCCGGTGAGGAATCCAGCCTTGACGTAGGCTGCTTCATCTACACCGGGGGGGACGCGATCGCGTAGGAGGATGATTAACTCTTCTTCTTTCCCTTGGGGGGGATTTTCTAGTAATTGGCACAGTTCGGCGGTTTGAGCAGCGTTAAGAGGCAACGGAGGTATACCCATTGCTTCTCTTTGTTGTGCTTGTCGATAGTAATCAGAGAGCATTTGTTAAACTTTCCTTTTTTTGTGTTCTTTTATTGTTACCTGTGTTGGTCTAAGGTTAGTTAAGATTTGCTGACTTCTACTTCTGATCTAAAGGGTTTTTCCGGGGGTAGATCATCGGAGAGGAATTTCTGCTCTAGGGTTTTAATGACGATATAGAGATTGGGGACAAATAATAGACTCAGGATGGTAGATACCAATAAACCGCCCAAAACCGCTGTTCCTAGAGTCCAACGACTGATCGAACCCGCTCCCGATGCTATCACTAGGGGAACAAATCCGAAGATAGAAGAAACCGCCGTCATCAAAATTGGGCGTAAACGTTGTTCGGCTGCATATACCGCTGCTTTAGTAATATCCATACCCAATTCTCGAGCTTGATTAGCGAATTCCACAATCAGAATCGCGTTTTTACTCGCCATCCCAATCAGCATTACCAAACCAACTTGAGCGTAGATATTGTTATTCAAAATGGGCCAAATTCCTGCACCTGGATTGAGAGGAGAAGCTTGAATAAAGGTCGCCCTTAACCAGATCCCCCCAAGGGCGCCGAGAATCGCTAAAGGTACGGTGAGCATAATAATCAAGGGATCAATGTAACTTTCGTATTGAGCTGCTAGTACTAGGAATACTACCACAAACCCTAAACCAAAGACGATCGGTGCTGCTCCCGCTGAGAGAATCTCATCTGCTGCGGTATTAGTCCATTCATAACCAAAACCTGGTTGTAGGGTTTCGTTCATTACTTCTTCCATCACTTTGATGATTTGTCCTGAACTATACCCGGGAGCAGGAGCTACGTTTATTTTAATCGCTGGGTAAACGTTGTAGCCAGTCACGATCGGTGGATAGCTAGTTACTTCCAAGTTAACTAGGTTACTTAGTTGGATCATTTCCCCATTGCGAGAGCGGACATAGAATTTACTGATATCTGCAGGGTTGCTGCGAAATTGCCCATCTGCTTGCACAAAGACTCGATATAATCTGCCGTCTAAAACGAACTGGTTGACGAAACTTGCTCCCATATAGGTTTGTAGGGTAGCTAAGATATCATTAATGGCGACGTTTTGCGCGCTGGCTTTTTCCCTATTGATGGTCGCTTCGAGGGTGGTGGTATTAAAGGTAAATGTGGTAAAAGCCCTGCCGATTTCCCGACGTTGGTTAGCCGCTAGGATTACTCTCTGGGTATTATCAATTAAAGCATCCATCCCGCGCAATTCTCGGTCTTCAATCATTACTTCTGAACCACTGAAGTTACTTAAACCATCCACTGCAGGCGCGTTAGCGGCAAAAGCTCTAGCTTCGGTGATCTTTTGGGCTAGACGTCTATTTAAATCCCCGATCACACCAAATACCGATTTTTTGGCGCCTACTCTCTCTTCCCAGGGTTTGAGTTTAGCGAAAAATACCCCTTTGTTGCTATTAATCCCTTCAAAGGAATAACCCGCAACCCCCATGGCGTGTTCTACTTCGGGAATAGCTAGAACTTGTTCCATCACTTTGACATTAACGTCGTTGGTGTAGTTGAGAGATACTCCTTCTGGTGCTTCTACGACTACAAAGAAATAACCCTGATCTTCTTCGGGAATAAATCCTTGGGGAATTACGCCATAAGTCCACCCGGTGAGTACTAAACCGGCGATAAAGACAATCATCACAATCAATTTGATCTTCGTTAAAGCTTCGATGAGACGACGGTATCCCCCTTTGACTAGGTCAAATCCACGGTTAAATAGGTTAAAAAACCAGCCCAATGGTCCTTTGGTGGGTTGGGGAGGATTCATCATCACCGCTGACATCGTCGGGGAGAAACTCAAAGCGTTAAAAGTGGAAAAAATCAGCCCAAAGGAGATGGTTAAGGCAAACTGTCTATATACTATCCCCGTTGTCCCTGGGAAAAAAGATACTGGTATAAATACTGCTAATAATACTAGACTGGTGGAGATGACCGCCCCTGATAATTCCTCCATGGCGTCTAGGGCTGCTTGTAGGGGTCGCATTCCTTGACTTAATTTGTTGGCTACTGCTTCGACGACGACAATCCCGTCATCTACTACTAATCCTGTCGCTAGTACACAAGCAAAGAGGGTTAATTGATTGAGAGAAAAACCAAAGGCTTGCAATCCAATCATTGAACCGATTAAAGCCACAGGAATAGCCACCGCCGGGATAATCGTGGTACGCCAATCCTGTAAAAAGACAAAAATAACTAATACTACTAAAGCGATCGCCTGCATTAGGGTTATGACTAGGTCATTGATCGCCACGTCAATAAAGAGGGTACTATCGAGTACGTTTGTAATTTTTAAGCCGGGAGGGAACGTTTTTTCTAGTTCCGCTAATCTGGCTTTGACGGCGTTAGCTGTTTCTAAAGCGTTAGATCCAGGTAACTGGAAAATGATGAAACCAACCGCTGGTGTGTCTCCGTCAAATACTACCTTTGTCGCGTAATTTTCTACCCCTAATTCTACTCTCCCGACATCTTTAACTCTAATCAGTGTTCCATCTGCACCTGTTTGCACGATTAGGTTTTCTGCTTCGCTTACTTCACGAAAACGCCCTACCACTCTTAAGGGTATTTCAAACTGTTGGTCAGCTCCTGTGGGTTGTCTCCCTATTGCTCCTGTACCTACTTCGATGTTTTGTTCTTGTATAGTTCTGACTACATCCTGGGCGGTTAAGCCTCTACTAGCTAATTTATTGGGATCTAACCAAAAGCGCATAGCATAATCAGCAGCACCAAAAGCAGCCAGACTTCCTACCCCTTTGATCCTTCTAATTTCGTTCCAGATATATCTATCCACATAGTTGTACATAAACACCGGATCATAGAAGTATTCTCCCTGGGCATTTTTTTCTGAATAAAGAGCATAAGCAAGGGTAACCGTTGGTGACTGCGCTTCGGTAGTTACCCCTGTTGAGTTGACTACCGGTGGTAAACTAGACTGGGCTTGACTAACCCTATTTTGGACTAATACTTGCGCCACGTTGCGATCGACTTCCGTGGGGAAACTCACGTTAATCGTGGCGTTACCGTTATTATCTGTATAGGAGTTAATCCACCTGACGTTTTCTGTCCCGTTGATTTCCCTTTCTAATACTGTGGTGACGTTATCTACCGTCGTTTTCGCATCAGCACCCACGTAGTTGGCACTTACTCTGATCTGATTAGGAGCGATTTGTGGTAGCTTATCTAAGGGTAATAAGGCTATACAGATTGCCCCGATTAATAAAATTAGAATTGTACAAACCGTAGTTAATACCGGTCTTTTAATAAAAGGCGCAGCTAGAGACAGGAGCATATATTTTGACTCTATCTTGAAGTAAGGCTAATTTTAACACATTTACCAGGATGAGAAGCCGGAGAAGGGAATATGAAGTAAAGGTATTTCTCCTAGTCTCCCCGTAACCAATGTTGACGCAGTACATCCCATATAGAACAATACCAATAGTCAATATGGGAAATAATTTGCTCTTTCTCATTGAGGATTAATTCACTTCTTCCTGAGATCTTAATCCGTGGTCGCCAAGGTAAAGGACTATTCCAGGATAATGTCCATTCTGTGTCTATTTGTTGCTGTTGTCGTTGAATTTTATGTACCTCTAGTTTGACATTACGAAACCAGGTATCAATAAATTTAATCATCCTCTGATAACGGGATAAACCTCTAAATTCATTGAGAGGATCTTTAAAATAAACGTTTTGAGCATAAATGCTATAATTTTGCTCCTGGGGAAATTTTTGATAGTCTTGTTGTAAAATCTCAATGATATCCATATTTTATTTTATAAATGAACAGATACACCCGATTGAATTATACTCCCTAATTTTTCCTCCCCCTACTCTTTTTTGTGATTTTAGCAGACCTAAAATATCTCGCCATTGATTTTGATACCTTCCCAAGCAAAGCAACTTTTGTCAAATCATAACCTTTTCACATCAGTTTATTATTCCCTGTATCGCTTCATTTAACACTACCTCACTCTCAAATAAAAATCAGGAATTAAAGCTTCAATTAATAATATATTGGGGAGGGTTTAAGCTCAATTAACCAATCTAAAACCTTGGAAAATCTTATTTCTCTTGGCCAAGAAATGGCTACTGCACCAATGACATAATCAGGAATGTTTAAAGGTTCAAAAATAACGGATAACTGTTGAATTAACCATTTGAAAATTAATTACCTTATCTATTTTATCAGCCTAATCCTTGAGAACATTGATGATTTATTCCTCGTAAAATAGCCTCTTTTTTAGATACGTTGTTTACTCAATTTAACTTTTGAGGTGACGATATTTCTCGCCTCTAAAAATTTATGATAAGCTTATTATAAGTCCTAGCTTTTGGCTAGATCACCGGGTAGGCTCACATCTTGTCTCAAGTAAAAATAAATATTAGTACTCAGTAAAATCCCGAGAAATAAAATATGAGTTTAAATTATTTAAGTTTTGCTCCTTCCCATGGTAAACCCCCCCAAGGTTTACTGATTCTCTTACACGGTTGGGGAAGTAATCCCA
>CALGKL010000168.1 GCA_937930495.1 uncultured Gloeocapsa sp. | reverse complement strand
TAGATCGTCGTAACCATAGTGAGAGATTTTATCCTTTTTTAGCGGAATCCCCCCAACAAGAGGGAGAAATTTGGCTAGAGTTTTTAGATTTGGTTAATCTTTATCCGAGGGCGCCAATTTTTCATTACTCTGAGTATGAAGTAGAGACTATTAAACGTCTAGCTAAACTTTATCATACCCCTAGGGAACAACAACAGGCGATTATCTCTCGTTTATTTGATTTACATCATTACGTGATTAATTCGGTGATTTTTCCCGTAGAAAGTTATTCTCTCAAATCTTTAGCCAATTGGTTGGGGTTTAAATGGCGAAACCCTTCCGCTAGTGGGGAACAATCCGTCTATTGGTATGACCAGTGGTTAATAACGCGCGATCGCCAATTATTAGAATTAATTGTCAATTACAATGAAGACGATTGTCGCGCTACCCGTCATCTTAAAGACTGGTTAGTACAGCATTTTGCTGAGACTTATAGTTAAGTAATTGTCGTTCAATTTCCCTTTTCACGATTTGACGATATTCTAAGAAATGTTCATTGTGGGCACAGATTGTTAAATAATGTTCCCAGACACCGGGATTATGTCTGATGATGCTAAATAAATGATGCCAAAATTGCCAACGAGTTTGACGTTTAATCCCCTGACGCCAAATTACTATAGCTAAAGCCTTAATCTCGATCCAATGAGGTATTTTCAAAGGAGGTTGACATTTAGGAGCTCCTAGCTTCAGAAAACAGCGATAGGTGCGATCTAAAAATACTTCTGGCTCATACAATTGCCAAAAAGCCGTAATATATTCTTCGGCGATATCTTCCACGGGACGAGTAGGGACAAAATTAATTAAAGTTGTTTGATTAATATCTTGTTTAACATTATCTCGGAGACGTCCTTCTTTTTCTAGACGATTCCATAAAGCAGTATTAGGTAATACCTGAAGCATACTAATCATCGCTGTAGGGATAGCAGCTTCTTCCACAAAACGAACAATACGATTAGCCGCGTCTTTTTTCTCGCCATCAAAACCGATGATAAAACCCGCCATTGGACGCAATCCAGCGGTAATAATTTTTTCGACGCTTTCAGTTAAAGAATTACGCTTATTTTGAAATTTTTTCGTCAATTCTAAACTCTCTTGATCTGGCGTCTCAATCCCTAAAAACACCGCATCAAAATTACACTCTACCATTAACTCCATTAATTCGGGATCTTCGGCTAAATCTATAGACGCTTCGGTATTAAATTTAAAAGGATATCCATGGTTAGCTTGCCAAACTTTTAACTCTTTGAGTAATAACCTGACGTTACGCTTATTACCGATAAAATTATCATCTACCATAAATACACCCCTTCGCCAACCCAATTCGTAGAGATAATCTAATTCTCGGAGTAATTGCTCTGGGGTTTTAGTGCGAGGTTTACGACCATAGAGGACGATAATATCACAAAATTCGCATTGAAAGGGACAACCCCGGGAGAATTGTACCGACATTGAGTCGTAAGCGTCTAACTCCAACAAATCATAACGAGGTATGGGAGTTTCGGTAACTGCTGGTTTTTCTGTGGTGCGAAAGATACCGCTGGTTTCACCCCGATTTAAAGCTTCGACAAATAGGGGGAGGGTTATTTCTCCCTCATCTAAAACCAGAAAGTCGGCACCTGCTTTTTGTAGTTCATCAGGAACGGATGTAGCATAAGGTCCACCTACGGCTACTAGTTTACCTCTTCTTTTAGCTTGTTGGATTTGGGAGATCAAATCTTGTTGTTGGACGATCATTGCTGAGAAAATAACCAGCTCAGCCCATTGCCATTCTGTTTCTGTTACATTACGAATATTACGATCTACTAGTTTAAATTCCCAATCAGAGGGTAAAATTGCGGCAACGGTGATTAAGCCTAAAGGTGGTAATAAAACCTTACGATTGACCAATTCCAGGATTTTCTCATAAGACCAAAACGTAGGGGGAAACAAAGGGTAAATTAGTAAGGCTTTCATTTAATGTGTAATTAGTTATTAGGGATGATTATAGCTTATGTTTACAAACTCTAGTAGATCCAAACCAATTTTTACCCCTGGTATACTTAAAAAAGCGCATCATCTCGCTTTAAATGTTAGTAATTTACAAGTTTCTCGTTATTTTTAGGGTCAAATATTGCGATTATACGAGTTAACAAAAGATGAAGTTCCTGCTACTTTAAAAACTTTAGTTGAACAAGGAAAGGTAAGTAATTTTAAAACTCCTGATGGCAAAGTAATAGACCTATTTTACACACCAGACTTAACCCCACTAGCTCAGGAGCCTCAACGAGAATTTACCCGCGTCAATCGAATTCCTCTTGCTCATGGTCCTGTCACTCGTCCTACGGGAAGAGGTATTTATTTTTATGATCCTAATGGTTTTTTTTAGAAATTCTTTGTGATCCTCACTTTGAGAGTTAAATGAGTAAATCTGGTTAACTCTAAATTTTGAGAAATTATTATTAATCAAGCCTTAAAGTCAATTGCAGCTCAACGCGAGGAATAAAATCCTCAACGTGAGCTCAAAAAGAGGGTTGGTGTGAACATCAAATTACAATACAATCACTAGCATCTACATCGGGAACAGTCATGACTCTGGCGAAACTGTTAGACCCATAGAGTAACAAGGTATCACCAGCAGAAGTAACAAAAGAAACGTTACTTAAATTTAAGCCCCCTTGCAAAACGATTTTATCACTACCCTTAACGAATCCAATCAGGCGATCGATCTTTGTTCCCGCATCTGTAATATATGCGGGTTCATAGATAAATTGATCATTACCGGTGCCACCAACTAAGCGATCGCTTCCTAAGTCACCGATTAAAGTATCGTTACCGGCTAGTCCTCTGAGGGTATCATCGCCATTGCCGCCGGTAAGTGTATCATTACCATTGCCGCCGATCAGTAAATCATTGCCATTGGCACCGGTGAGTGTATCGTTACCATTAGCACCGGTGAGTGTATCGTTACCATCGGCACCGGTGAGTGTATCGTTAAAGTTAGTCCCAACGATCGAATAATTATCAGTAGGAGTAATAATAGGGGAAGTGGTTAAAGGGTCTGAATTAGAAGCAGCCTTAGGGATATTAAAACCAATTCCCGACAACGTATGAGTCAGAGGATTTGGTGCAGGTCCACCCACCGGAGACATAACATAAGTATCAATCCCTGATTCTAGGGTGAAATTAGCGCTAAAAGAGGTGCCATATCCAGCTAGAGTAGCACTAACATTACCTGCTGTACCATTAGCCAACCGCCAGAGACTACCTGAGCCATCGGTATATCTACCAAAGGAGGTTAAGTTAACGGTTGATTGTCCTGTGGGTAATCCTATAACGATATCGGGTTTAGAGAAACTAGGGTTATCGATGTTAAGTAACTCAACCAGATGAGAACCAATTCTAGTGGAAGTTGTTGGGGCTTTTAGTTTAGCCCCTGTTGGCGCCGTAGGCGCTTTGATTGATACGGTAGTCATATATACCTTTCAAAAAAAAACTTATCGAATACGATTATCAGTTTAACCGATCCTCCTTAAGGAATACTAAAAATCCCGCGAGTTGTTACAGAATTTGAAGATATGTTCCATTTTTGAGAAGAATCTC
>CALGKL010000167.1 GCA_937930495.1 uncultured Gloeocapsa sp. | reverse complement strand
CTCCGGAAATATTAATTATCGGAATTGCACCCTCAGGAGGAAGTTTACCCCCTAGTTGGCAACAAGAAATAGACATAGCCATTCGAGAGGGTTTATCCATCGCCAATGGTTTACACACACCGATTATCACCAATCTGGATTTACTCCCTAACCAATGGATTTGGAATATTCGTCAACCACCAGAAAATTTAAGCATTGCGAGAGGACGCGCGGGACTATTATCAGCCAAAAGAATTCTAACCGTAGGGACTGATATGGGTGTGGGCAAGATGTCCACTGGGTTAGAATTAAATAAAGCGGCTCAACAGCGGGGATTAAAAAGTAAGTTTTTAGCAACAGGACAAGGTGGAATCTTGATTACTGGTACAGGAATACCCCTAGATAGTATCAAAGTGGATTTTGCCGCCGGTGCAGTGGAACAAATGGTCTTAGCTCACCCTGACTATGACTGTTTATTTATTGAGGGTCAAGGATCTTTACTTCATCCTGGTTCAACCGCTACTCTGCCGTTGATCCGTGGGAGTCAACCTACCGCTTTAGTATTAGTACACCGCGCTGGTCAAACTACCATTAAGGATATCCCGGAAGTATCAATACCTCCTCTGACTGAGGTTATTGGTTTATACGAAATGGTAGCTAAAGTGGCTAACACTTCTGTGAGTCCTAAAGTCAAAGCGATCGCTCTCAACACCTTTGGTTTAAATACCCAAGAAGCTCAAAAAGCAATAGACTCGGTGACCAACAGTACTAATTTACCCTGTACCGACGTAGTTAGATTTGGTGGTGATTCCTTGTTATCCCACTTGTTATAAATTTTTAGCTAATTTTCCGAAATAAATTTAAATTATACTGTAGCTATAAATAGTTTATTTAGTCTTGGATCATCAATCATGAGCAAACTACCAAACAAAATTCTCAAAGAACAAATTTACCAAGATTTATTGGACAAATTCTGGTTGGACGGTGAAAATTATCCCTGGTCTGTTGAAACCTCAGAGGATTACTACGAGAGTTTAGATCCTCCCTCTGGAGTTAAAGAATATCTCAAATCTCCCACAGCTAAACAAAAATCTGAGGATTTCTTTACTCAAATCAAACAACTCTACCCTCCTAATCGTCTCGAGAAAGTCAACCAAACTTTACTAAAACAATTTGGCGAATCAGTACCAGCTAATTGGTTAGAAGCGATCGCCCAACAAGCACAAAATAACTTTCAAGACGGATCCTCGAGATTAGAAAAATTACTCAATTGCGTTCAACCCCTATTTTCCCACCGGTTTAGAGAGGATTTACAAGTCTTTGCTCGTCCGATCGCTTACGCTATGAGAGGTTCACAAACACCACCTCAAAAAAATTGGACAGAGTTATCAGAATCAGAACAGATTCGTCTGACTTTGACAATTGCCAAAGTAGCCTTAGAAACCTATCAACAGCAAGAAAGGTAGTAGAGTTTTTAGGGAGGAGTTCAGAGCAAAGGACTTAGAGCAAAGAGAACTTCCCCCTAAAAAAATCAAGAAAGGGAAAAAATGGTAGTCTGTAAAAATGCTGTATTAGTAGTAACAAAACAAGATAATAGGATTAATAAAAACACTCTTAGACAATCTAGGAGTATTTTTTTGAGGAGCTTATATACTTAAACCTAGTTTTAACCCCAAAAAGGCATGAACTACTAATAACCCTAGGGCTATAGTTCCTAAATAAGCGTGAACCGTTCTCCAGATTGGTTGAGAGGTTTTAAAGCCAAACAGAGAGATACTCCCGTTGAGAGCCAATAAACCTAAAACAATCGAACCAGTCCAAAAATGAGGACTTTCTAAAATCGGTTGTCCTTGCATTACCAGAGAGAGAATCCCCCCTGTGTAACCCGAAGCGAGGAATAAAAACAACCAAGGTGCTAATTTACGATGGGCTGAACTATTCTGTAGAGCTACTTCTTTATTTGTTTCTCTTAAAATTCTCCCTTTCCACCCGGCTATTCCTACAAAAGTGCCCATGATAAAGATGACGATGGCCATCATAAGAGGGTGTCCCCAATGTACGATTGGCTCAGGAGTCCCCAAGGAGCTAAACCAGTCAGCCAGGGGGGTTAATTTTTCAGTTAGATAATCCGACATTTTCTTTACCTCGGTTGATAATCTAGGCAATTCTGACACGGACCTGATGGGTTAACGGCGCAACGTATGTGGGGTGAACGAGCATTGTAAGCACAACTGAGGTCACCTATATGAGTAGGATAACGACTCACGCGGTTTCTTGCTCGTCTTAGTCTGGTTTGCCATCTCTGCTTCGCTTTTGGTAGCAACAGCAGAGATAGTAGCAAGGGTGTTAAACTAATCAGCAAAATTAAGAATACCGTCGTCATTGTTGCGCCGATTGAGATATTTTAGGCTACTCCTTGCAGAGAGGTATTAGCCCTTACTCCCGGAAAGCCTCTGTCTATTTGTTGAGACTTAAATTCTTTCGCTTGTAAGGCTAGGCGTAAAATTTTCATTGCTTCTTCTGGTTTGCCTCTACCGCAGAAAAATAAATCCGCGGCAAAGTAGCCGTATTCTGGCCAGGTATGAATAGCAATGTGAGATTCAGCTAAAGTAACTGTGGCTGTTACACCGTGAGGACTAAACTGGTGGACGCACATATCAATCAATGTTGCCTCTCCTGCTTCCACGGCTTCGAGTAAAGCACGACGAATGCGCTCTGGATCGTTGAGAAGGTCAGCGGGTGATTGCCAGGCATCTACCACTATATGAGTCCCCACTTTGTTCATTCTTTTCAATACTCCGCAATATTCAAACTATACAGACATTTTAGTCTAACATAAATTTTTCCCTTGCTCAAGGATTTTTTGTATTTTAGACTACATTTTACCCTGAGTTTTTGTCCCATTGGGTAAAATTGTATTTTCTACAGAGGTAGCTAACAAATTTGCTTGGGTGAGATTGACCCCAATCAGGTTAGCTTCATCGAGGTTAGCGTAAGCTAGATTTGTTCCGGTGAGGTAACAGAGTAATAATCCCGCTTGTGTCAGGTTAGCTTGTGCTAGATTAGCTTCTGATAAGTCGGCTTTGAGGAGGTTACTCCCTCTGAGGTTAGCGTAGGTAAGTTTGGCATTTCTGAGATTAGCGCGAGCTAATTCTACTCCTTCTAGGTTAGCCTTATGAAGGTTAGCTCTAGTCAAATTAGCATCAGATAGATTCGCTCCTGTTAAATTTGCTCCCTTGAGGTTAGCTTCTCTGAGGTCAGCATGACGTAAATCGGCTAAACTTAAATCACATCCTGCTAAATTGGCTCCCCGTAGATTCACTCTGGTTAAGTAGGTACGAATTAATCTAGCTCCCACCAGATTAGCTCCCATCAGATTAGCTTCGGTGAGTATAGTTCGAGTTAAGTTAGCTTGATTTAATTGAGCTTCGGCTAAAATGGCTTTAGCTAAAACGGCGCTAGTCAGATTAGCTGATTGTAAGTTACTATTGGCTAAGTTGCAGCCGATCATGCTACTAGCAATTAAACAAGCTTCGGACAAATCGGCGTTGGTTAAAATGGCGTTACTGAGATTTGCTCCACTCAAGTCAGCTCGAATCAGTCTAGCTTTAGTTAAATTAGTTTTAGCTAAATTACTCTCTATTAAGATGCTTTTGCTCAAATCTGCTTCTACTAAATCTGCTTCACTCAGATTAGCACTGATTAGTTTAACCTCGATAAATTGTCCTCGTCTTAGTCTTGCTTTTCTAAGGTTAATTTGATTAAGATTAGCTAGGCTAAAATTGGCTAATTCTAATCTCACCTCTGTAAAAGTACGTTCTCCTTGCTGATATAAATTCAAAAGTTGCTCAACGCTTTCTAGCTTTGTGGTACTCATAAAAATGTTGAATTGCACCTGGGTTTTCCTTGACCAGGTTGATTTTGTTGTTTTTGTGTTTTAAATTGTCTTAAATCTTGGAAAGGGTTTATCTATAGCCCAATATCTGGTCAATCTGACCAACCAGGTCTGGGCATTAAGCTAGAGAAGTCTCTAACTACATTCATTGTTTTGATACAGACGATTATTTTTTTACCTAAGTCTTGCCTGGGTATCATACAAATGTGATTGGTTTAACTTGATAGGAAGCAACCATCAGCTTTACGTTAATTCTTAAATTATACTGAAAACTAGCTATTTTGACAAGATTAATTTTTGTTTATTTATTTTTGTTACAGTAATTATATGTTCAGATAAATAATGGAGAGAACCAGAATATGTCAACTTTAGCTCTTACTCCTGATAATGTCGAAAAAGTTTTAGACGAAATGCGTCCTTATCTAATGGCTGATGGTGGTAATGTCGAGCTGGTGGAAATCGATGGACCTATTGTCAGATTACGTCTTCAAGGAGCTTGTGGTAGTTGTCCTAGTTCAACTATGACTCTAAAAATGGGTATTGAACGTCGTTTGCGCGAGTTTATCCCTGAAATCGCTGAAGTAGAACAAGCTTTCTAATTAGCTTAAATAAAGTTAAACCCGGGGTAGGGTTACCCCTAGGGACTAGAGGCTAGGGGCTAGTGCGAGTATATAATAACCCATGACTCCTTTCCCCCTTTCCTCTTAACTATCTCCGGGGCGCTCTGTATCGCAGATTCTCTCTTCAATGGGAATATAACCAAGATTATGTTCTCCTGTATAGATTTGAGTTGGACGGAAAATGCGGTTAACACCTAATTGTTCTTTCCAGTGGGCTAACCAACCGGCGACGCGAGCGATGGCGAAAATGGGAGTAAATAAGTCTCTAGGGATACCTAGTTTCTGATAAACCAAACCCGAATAAAAGTCAACGTTAGGATAAATACCCTTACTACCAAGTTTTTCTTCGACGACTCTTTCTACTTCTACTGCTAATTGATAATAGTCATCATCATCACCAGTGGTGGCGAAAAGTTGTTCAGCTAGACGTTGTAAAATAATCGCGCGGGGGTCTTTGACTTTATAAACCCGATGTCCAAAGCCCATAATTTTCTCTTTGTTGGCGATCAATTTTTCTATATAGGGGCGCACATTTTCTTTTGAGCCTATTTCATCAAGCATAGTTAGGACTTCTTCATTAGCTCCCCCATGGAGTGGACCGGCTAGAGTACCAACTGCTGAGGCGATAACCGCGTAGGGGTCTGTCAAGGTGGAAGCGGTTACCATCGCTGAGAAGGTAGAAGCGTTAATGGTATGTTCAGCATGAAGAGTCAAACAAATGTCAAAAATACGGGCTTCTATGGGGTCAGGAACACGTTCGGTAAGCATATAGAGAAAGTTAGCGGAATAGTCTAACTCGTCGTTGGGTTGCACTGGATCGTTTCCTTTGCGCATTTGTTTAAACGCGGCTACCATGGTGGGGATTTTGGCGAGTAATCTGACTACCGCTTCTCTGATATAAACGGGGTTATCTAGAGCGCGACGAGAGTAGAATAATCCTAAAGCTGCGGCGGATGTTTGTAAAGCATCCATGGGATGACCTGTTTCGGGGAAACATTTCATCATGTCCCGAATTCTGTATTTAATCCGACGATGATAACGTATGGTTGTTTCAAACTCGGTTAACTCTGCTTGGGTTGGTAATTTTCCCCAAATTAATAAGTAAGCTGTTTCTAAAAAGGTACTTTTTTCGGCTAATTCTTCGATAGCGATACCTCTATATTCTAGGATTCCGTTTTTGCCATCGACATAACTAATACTCGATTTTGTAGCGGGAATGCCTTCTAAACCTGGACTATATTCACAAACTGTCATATTGGTTAACCTGATCGATATATTTTGACGCTAACTTACCTGAGAATGGTGTAGAGTAGCCTAGACTACTAAAACTTAGGCTAATACTTTGGCGTACAGTTCTAGTACTTTTTCCCAGGCGTCTGAGGCTGCTTGTTGATTATAACTTGCCCTTTGATCACAGAAAAAACCATGATCTGCACCTGGATAACGATACACTTGGTGAGGAATTTGATATTTAACCAATTCCTGTTCGATTTGATCTACTTCTGCTACTGGAATCGAAGGATCCTCTAAGCCAAAAAAGGTGTATATAGTACCTTTTATATCTTTAGTTTTGCTGAGGGTAGGTTCTCCTCCTCCTGGTGTCCAAGTGGTAATCCCTGCACCGTAAAAAGAGGCGGTGGCTTTGATTTGTTCTATTGTAGCTGCTAGATAGGTGACGTGACCACCAAAACAAAAACCAATTGTCCCTACTCCTGTGGTTTTGACCTGGGGTAAGCTATAGAGATAGTCAATGGTTGCTTGGATATCGCTAATTAATTCTGTGGCTTGGGTTTGATTTTTATATTCTTTACCGATTTTAATATCTTCTGGTGTATAACCTAATGATAATCCTGGTGCTAGACGTTGGTAAATAGCCGGAGCGATCGCCACGTAACCCTGTTCAGCTAGGCGTCTGGTTACATCCTTAATATGCTCATTTACCCCAAAAATTTCTTGCACTACGATTATTGCTGGGAATTTCCCCTCTGTTTGGGGAGTAGCTAGATAAGCATCTATCAATAAATCCCCATTCTTGATTTGTACCGTTTTTGTGTTAATTTCTACCATAGTTTTTAATAACCAAAGGCTTGTAGTGATTCTTGAAA
>CALGKL010000166.1 GCA_937930495.1 uncultured Gloeocapsa sp. | reverse complement strand
TTGATTGCCTTTTTGGAGGGTTTTATGAATAGTTTGTAACCTTTATGGCTTTTTCCGCTTTGGTTTTTTCCAATTTCATAGTGTCTTATATTAAACCCTACAAAATCGAATCCTTCTGTGGAGTGAACCATTCTTGTTTTCTCTTCTTTCAGTTTTAGTCCAATTGGCTCTAGGAATTGATTAATCTTTTCTTTCGCTTCTTGTACTATTGCCTCTGACTCATGAATGACCACAAAGTCATCCGCATATCTGATAATTGAGAAACTACACAGGTTTTTTCTCTTTTCACCCTTCCATGTTTTTACCCATTCGTTGAGCATTTCCTCCATACCGTGTAAGGCAATGTTTGCCAATAGGGGAGAAATTACTCCACCCTGTGGTGTGCCTTCATCGGTTGGGAATAGCTCTTTCTCCTCCATGTATCCCGATTTTAGCCACATCTTGATTTGACGTCTGAAGGTTACTAAACAATCTCCTAGTTTGCTTAGTAGGTATTTGTGATTGATTTTGTCAAAGCATTTAGCTATATCTGCATCTAGTATCCATTTCTGCTTATGGGCGAGTGATACAAATATGGCTTCTATAGCGTCGTGGCATGACCGACCTGGTCGGAATCCATAGCTGTTTGGTTCGAAAACTGCTTCCCATTCGGGTTCTAGTGCTAGCTTCACTAACATCTGTATTGCTCTGTCCTGAATGGTAGGAATGGATAATGGTCTTTGTTCCCCATTAGGTTTGGGGATGTATATCCTCCTAAGGGGTTTGGCTTTACCATTTACTTTTAAATGTTCGAGCATTTTGAACCTTTGGGTGGGAGTCAGAACTTTCGGTCCATCTACTCCCGCAGTTCTCTTGCCTCTGTTCTCCTGGGTTACTTTTCTAATCGCTAACGCTTTAGCACTACGACTATTTACTAACAACCGTTGCAGACGTTTGACTAGCTTTTGGTTACCTGCTACTTTGGCTCTGTATATTCGTTTTTGAAGCTTGAAGACAACTTTTTCCACTTGTTTCCAAGGGATTGATTGCCAATCGCTATACTCGTTTTTCAACTCATTCATGCTTTATTTGTCCTCTACTGACGACTATACATTTCAAGTAATCGGTTAACTTTCTGCTTATCCTTCCCATTACTGAAAGGCGTTTGCTTCGGTTAACATCCTTGCCCTATACATCTTGCGCTGGTAACTACTTGAACATCGACCTATTCAAGAGATGTATAGGGTTTTCCTCGTTCTGACTGATGATTTCTTGTTACCCTTAGGACCCTTGAGTACCCCTGCTTACTTATTGAGTGCGAACAGTATTTTCTGACTACTATTCCTTTCAGCTTTGACGTTTTGTCTCCTGCTTGTCAGCCTATTTAGCAGGTTGTGAGTCTAGAGGTTTTGACAAGGTTCATGTTCTTATCCGTAGGTAACTTTGCTCGCGGTGTCACCAATTTAGGCTATCAGTTTATCCGCTTTGTCAGGAGCTTTTGACATTTGGTAACCAACCATTTGCCAATCCTGACTGCTTTCAACCGGCACTACGGCGGTAGGAATTTAACCTACATCCTTCAGTCAGTTGTCAAGGATTAGGTATTTGCTGTTCGGTAATCTTTACTCCCTCTGTTCCGGTTATCCACTTTTAAGTTTTGTAAACTTACAATGTATTACGCTTTAGGGGTATTGATTTTTTAGGTGTTTACTCCTATTGCTAGGATTTATTTTCCTATTTACCTTTCAGCTTACCTTGGCTCCAGAATCGATTTTAAGGCGTCTTAAAATCGCTGGATGAATTCCGTCCTTGCTAGGTTATTTCTGGCCTAGAATTCGCTTCTAGATGCCTTAGAGAGAATGTTCTCTATCAGGCTTTAAACCATCCCGGAACCTAAAACGAGTCGCACCAAAAATTCTCACGCATTTGCTGATACAAACCGATCGCCCAGGTGTATCTTACGTCATTTAGTTGCATTAAATTAGTAGTATTACCGAACCAAATGGAACGGTTTTCAATCGCATCATCCCCATCAGGATTAAAGATAGGGTTAATATGCATTGATGTAGTTTGATCAAGAGTATAGCTCATCAAGTTTAGATCAAGTATAAGTACATTAATCCAAGATAGCAATTTTAAAAATGAAAGATGAACAATGTTTACCCCTGAGAAAGTCTAGTTCACTGGTTAACCAGGTTTTTTCTCGCTTGTTTGAGCATCGCAATCAGGGTATGGTGAGCGTCTTCAGCGTCGACTAATTTGTGTTCAAATGCTATTCTGGTGGTAATTTCTCTTTCTGTTGTTTGTACCAAAAGATCCATTCCCTCAGAGTCGAGAGAGAGCATTTTGGCGCTTTGGACTTGTGCAATATTGCCAAAAAATTGAGCGTAGAGTACTATGGCGTCACTATGATCAGCATTCATGTGTTGGCAAATGCGTTGGCTAACTGTGCTATTAATCGTTTCTGACATGGTTTTTTTTTGTCTTTTTTCTTTGCGTTATTATTAGATTATGATAATTAAATTTATTTAGCATTATGGGAATTTCTAAAACTTTGCTGTTAGGACTAAAAGCTGATGATTTTCGTCACCCCCTTGACCTACAAGCGACTAACAGTTTAAAACAAATACCTGGTTTAGATATCGCTGTACGTAGTTTGATGGGTAATTTGGCAGAACAGTTTTTTTATCTTCGTAATATCGCTTCTAGTATTTTAGTCAGTGAGAAACAATTACCCGAATTACACAAATTACTCTTAGAAGCTTGTCAGATTTTGGATTTAGAACCTCCTCAACTCTACGTTCAACAGAATCCTGTCCCCAATGCTTATACTTTTGCTATGCGTGGGAAACAACCTTTTATAGTTTTACATACTTCTTTAATAGAGCTTCTGACCCCTCAAGAAATTCAAGCCGTAATCGCTCATGAACTCGGACACCTCAAATGTGAGCATGGAGTTTACTTGACTATGGTTAATATTATGGTTTTAGCCGCAGGATTATTACCCAATTGGGGAGTAGTTATCGCTCAATCTCTGCAAAATAGAATGTTAGAATGGTTACGCTGTGCTGAGTTGAGTTGCGATCGCGCTGCTTTATTGGCTACACAAAAACCAGAAATAGTCATGTCAGTACTTATGAAGTTAGCCGGTGGTTCGCCAACTCTTGCTCCCCAACTGAATCTAGAAGCTTTTATTGAACAAGCTAGAGCATACGAGGCCATCAATGACAGTGAACTTGGACAAATGCTCAAATCAGCTCAAATACAACAATTAACCCACCCTCTCCCTGTCTTGCGCGCCCAAGAAATCGATCGCTGGTCTAGTTCCCAAGAATACCATCATTTACTTGCTCAAGCCCAAAAAGGGGAGCAAAAAGGTCAGGGACGATGGCGTAATTGGTGATAGCAATCAGCAAAAAAAAGAGGGTTTAACCCTCTTAGACAATTTTGCTTCAATCTTCTGAGCTTACTGCTGCTAAATCTTCTTCTGGTATAGCTTCTAAGTCTTCTTCTGTGGCTGGAGGTATGTCTAAATCCTCGCTCTGTGTTTCGATTTCTAAGGCGGGTAGTTCTCCTTCCCCAATTGTTTCTAAGAGTTTCTGACGGTATTTTTCCGCCATTTCTTCGGCTCGGGCAAAGACGATATTTTTGTCTTTAAGCATATCCCCTGGTTCAGGTTCTAGTTGTTTCGTAGATAAAGAAATACGTCCTCTTTCGGCGTCTAAATCGATGATCATTACTTTTAATTCATCGTTGACGTTGAACACTGTATGAGGTGTTTCTATGTGTTCGTGAGAAATTTCTGAGATGTGTAGTAATCCGCTGACTCCACCAATATCGATAAATGCTCCATAGGGTTTGATGCCGCGCACTGTTCCAATTACTACCTCTCCTACTTCGAGACGATTCATTTTCTTCTCGACTAAAGCGCGACGATGACTCAAAACTAGACGGTTTCTCTCTTCATCTACTTCTAAAAATTTTAAGGGTAGTTCTTGTCCGACTAAATCTTCTTTAGCTTGACGAGTACTGATATGTGAACCAGGGATAAATCCTCTTAAACCTTCTATTCTAACTAAAGCTCCACCGCGATTGGTCGCAAATACCAAAGAACGTACTGTGGCATCTTCTGTTTGTAGCTGACGTACTCTCTCCCAAGCCCGCATATACTCAATACGACGCAAGGAAAGGGTTAATTGACCGTCTTCGTTTTCGTCAGATAAAATAAAAAATTCTCTCGTTTCGTCAGCCTGCAATACTTCTAAAGGGTCATCTACCCGATTAATTGACATCTCTTGAATCGGTATAAACGCCGCCGTTTTAGCGCCTATGTCAATCAGTGCTCCTTTTTGTTCCATACTGAACACTGTACCTGGTACTATATCCCCAGGGCTAAAGTGGTAATCATATTTATCTAAAAGAGCGGCAAAATCTTCTTGAGTAAAACTGATTTTTGTCTTGTTTGTTTGCTGATTGACCATGTAGTTATTGTTTCCTATTAAGATTATTTTTGTCGTGGCTGTGCCTCCTGC
>CALGKL010000165.1 GCA_937930495.1 uncultured Gloeocapsa sp. | reverse complement strand
TAGATTTAATTATCATGGGTTGTCGAGGTTTAGGCTTAACCGAACAGGGAGTATCAGAAAGCGTCGCCAACCGAGTAATCAATCTTTCTCCTTGTCCTGTCTTAATCGTTCCTTAAATTTTTTTGATGATGAAATCATATCTAGCTGCTGCCATACAAATGACGAGTAAACCAGATCTAGCCAAAAACCTGCTAGAAGCTGAAGAGTTAATCGAATTAGCCGTACATCAAGGTGCAGAATTAATCGGTTTACCCGAAAACTTTGCCTTTTTAGGTAAAGATCACGAGAAACAAGCCCAAGCTGCTGAAATTGCCACAGCAACAGAAAAATTTCTCAAAACCATGGCGCAGCGTTTTCAAGTGACCATTCTAGGAGGAGGATATCCTACACCGGTTGACCATGAACCAACCAAAGCCTATAATACCGCTCTATTAGTCGCTCCCGATGGTAGTGAACTAGTTCGTTATCACAAGGTACATCTTTTTGATGTAAACATACCTGACGAAAACACTTATCAAGAATCAGCTACCGTGATGGCGGGAACAGAAATAGCCAAAGTCTATCATTCTGAGCAATTGGGTAACATTGGTATTTCGATCTGTTATGACGTACGTTTCCCCGAATTATATCGTCACCTCGCCAAGGAGGGAGCAGAAATTTTATTTATTCCCGCAGCTTTTACAGCCTATACAGGTAAGGATCATTGGCAAACCCTATTACAAGCTAGAGCTATTGAAAATACTTGTTATGTTATTGCCCCAGCACAAACCGGTAACCACTACGAAAGACGCTATACCCACGGTCACGCCATGATTATCGACCCCTGGGGAAATATTCTCGCCGATGCAGGTAAGCAACCAGGAGTAGCGATCGCCGAAATCAAACCCCAAAGACTAAAAAAAGTCAGAGCGCAAATGCCTTCTTTACAACATCGAGTTTTTAATTTATGATGGAGTTAAAGGAATTATAAAGTTTTGTAACAAACCTTGAGCGTTCAACTAAAACAATGGCATTCCCTCGATTTGATCTGGCAAGGCTCAGAAGAGGTTATCCGCACAGGGTTACCTCATAGTCAATTAGCACCACCTTGGCAAATCCTAATTTTAGGGGATGGGTCTCCTACTAAACATTTACGTTTATTAACGGGAGAACCAACAGAAGTAGATGTAATCGATATGTCTTATATTGGTTTAGATGAAGATGGCGCACCGAGTCAAATCAAAGCCCTTCCCGGACCTAGAGTCAGAAGACAGGTATGGTTGCGTACCGCTTCAGGACAAAGATTAGCCTATGCAGCTTCCTGGTGGAACGCTAATTTGGTAGATGAATATCTGCAAAATCGGAATCTTCCCATTTGGGAGAGTCTCTCCCGTCTCCATACGGAGTTATATCGGGATGTCCAGGGTCTCTATTACGGGAATTCCCCTGAATTAGAGCAAGCTTTTGGTCAATCAGGTCCCTTTTGGGGAAGACATTATCTATTTTGGCACGCGCGTAAACCTCTAACTCTAATCTATGAGGTTTTTTCCCCCTATCTAAGCAAATATTTAGGACCTGTGCATTACGAAGATTTGATATAATGCTGAAACCAAAACAAAGGAGAGAAAGTCTGTGATTGAACCATTGGTATTAGGAATAGTATTGGGATTAATTCCCGTTACTTTAGCTGGTTTATTTGTAGCAGCCTATATGCAGTACAAACGAACCTAAACAAAAATCTCATAGCGAGGGTGGTTTGTTGCTCTTGATGATTATTTCCTGGCAATTATTCCACTCCTGTTGCGATCGCAACTGTTAATTAACTTATCGATTTATCAGCATATTAATTAACTTAATTAAACTTTGAGATAGCTTCGCATTCACTCGCTATGACATTAAACGGTTACCTTTTCTCTCTTATCTTCTTAACAACTCGAAAAATGTTTCTTTATCAATGCTAATATCTTGAATCAGGCCCATGAGAGAGAGTACCTTGTTTAATATCTTTGCCCGAATGAATATGAACCACAACTCTACATCCGTCATTATTTTTGTAAATAGCGTGATCCCCTTATTTCTCAATAACTCTAATGAAATCCTTCGCTTTGACAGTAGAATACTGACTCATATTTAGGAATAGGTTGATTGTCAGCCGTCAAACTTTCAAGATACAACTCAATAGCTTCTGTAATATTTTCAATTGTTTCTTCAAAAGTATCCCCTTGAGAATGACAGCTTTTAAGAACAGGACAAAAAGCGTGACAACCACCATCTAACTCTTTTTCCAGAATAATGGTGTAGTTATAAATTTGTTTGGTTTTGTTGTCCATATAGTTTAAGTTTTGAGTTGAACTGATTCTATCATAATGGGCCCAAAACCTTAAGGGCGCTTGGGATGAGCGCCCCCACTCCTGGTATTTTGGTTATTGACCAGCGGTAGCCAATTGAATCAATAAACCTAAACCGCTTCCCATTTCTTCAGGAGAGATTTTCCCGTCGTGATCCTCATCGAGAGCATCAAAAACAGCGTCGGTACCTAGCCATTCTTCACGAGTAATAAAACCATCCCCATCGAGATCATAGCTTTGGAAAAGGGTTTTAGCCGCTTCACCCACTTTACTACCAGATTCAAGGGCTGCTAAACGATCTGCTAAAAGTTTTTCTAAGGTTTCTAAAGCTTTGGTAAAACCTTGAATACCTTCAGAGAGTTTTTCCGAAGCCATTCTATCCTCGGCGTGCATTTGCTCAAAAGTAGCCTTGTCCATGGTAATTTTGGCAATATCCATCGTTGCCGCTTTAGCCGGATCAAGTTTACGTACTAATTCTCCTTCCGTAGCGTCTAACTCAGCTAACAGTTTCGGGGAAATAGTCAATAAATCACAGCCTGCTAATTCGATAATTTCGTCAATATTACGGAAACTAGCTCCCATGATTTCCGTCTCGTAACCAAACTTTTTATAGTAGTTATAGATGGTGGTGACAGATTGGACACCAGGATCCTCAGCCCCTGTATATTCTTTACCGGTTTCTTTCTTATACCAGTCGAGAATTCTTCCCACAAAAGGAGAAATTAGCTGCACACCAGCTTCAGCACAAGCGATCGCCTGATGTAAACCAAACAACAGAGTCAGGTTACAGTGGATACCCTCTTTTTCTAAAACTTTAGCAGCTTCGATCCCTTCCCAAGTAGAAGCGATTTTAATTAATACCCTTTCTCTAGGGATTCCCGCTGCTTCGTATTGAGCGATCAAATCCTTTCCTTTGGCGATAGTCCCTTCCGTATCGTAAGAAAGACGCGCATCTACTTCTGTAGAAACCCGTTGGGGTACGATTTCCAGGATTTTTTTCCCAAAAGATACCGCCAAGCGATCGAAAGCTAGAGAAACTACTTGAGCATTACTAGCACCAGATCCTGCATCTTTTTTAGCCTTCAGGAGAGTTTCATCAACAATTTCCTGATACTGAGGCATTTGTGCTGCTGCTGTAATCAAAGATGGATTAGTCGTTGCATCTCTAGGGGTAAATTTTTCAATCGCTTGTAAATCCCCCGTATCTGCTACCACAACGGTCATTTCGCGAAGTTGTTCTAAAAGTGTTTTACTCATAAAAAGTTGCTCCTTAATACCTGAGTATGATAGGTCTGCTTTTAAGATTAAGGTATCTTCCTTAAGGTTGAATTAAGTATCCCGGAAATTTAAGCTTTTTTTTATTTACTAATATTAGCTTTATGTATTATTTTTTGACATGAGCTTGGATAATCGACTAATGAGGTAAATCTTTCGAGGAAGGAGTTATTGTTCCGGATTTTAACTACTCTTCTCC
>CALGKL010000164.1 GCA_937930495.1 uncultured Gloeocapsa sp. | reverse complement strand
ATGATTTATATTTTAATGATGGTTCTTGTAATAATCTTTCTAGTTGTTGGGTAGTTTTGCTCACGTGAGAGCCTACGAGAATTACTCCTGATTCTGTTGTCGGTTTATATTTCCCCATAGCTTCGGGGGGGATGGGTTGAGGCTCTAATTGTGCTAGAGACGTCAATAAGCTGGCTGCACTACGAAAGAGAAAACGTTTCCCCTGAGCAACTGCGGTGAGTATATCTTGGGCGAATTGATTTAAGTCTGCTTGATTTTCCGCGTCAACTACTACGCACTGATTATCATGTAAATCTAAAAGTCGCTCTAAACTTCCTTGACGAATATCTGGGGTTAAAAATCTAACTACTTTTTCTGCGGGGATTTTGCCTTTGGTTTTTTCGGCGACATAATCTGGTAAGTAACTATAACTATAACCAAAAACCGAATCTTGGGCGAATTCGGTTTGATGTACTGGGGTTTCTACTCCATCGACTAACAGATAGTGGATACTATCACGAGTGATTCTTCCTCCTTCAAAAAAAGCAGGAATCAGAAAATGAGCGTCAAAATTACCGAGTTTTTCGGCTATAACATCGGTTTCTATGGGATAATGTCCTCTAAGGGTAGAATCAGAACGACTAACGATTAAAAAGTCTTGAATTCCGGCTGCAGCTAAAGCAATTTTCAGGTTATCGCACACCTTGGCGGTGATTTGGGCGGCTTGTTCAGGTGGTAAAGCGCGAGTATTAGTTAAAATAAAAAATAAAGGTGCACTATCTTTTAATCCTAAACCCAAGGTCTCTACATCCCATTGGGTTAATAATAGACAGCTATGAACGGTTTGTGAACCAGTAGGATCATCGTCAAGGACAATTATTTTGGGTTTACTCATCTATGGGGAAATTGGTTGCAAGCTTCGGTATGATTATAACAACTTTGTTAACTTATCTTAACCACTAAAATTAGCATGGATAGTCTATTGACAGACAACTGTTTAGCTACTGATACTTGTCCTGTAAATTCCTATAACGAATGGGATCCCCTAGAAGAAGTAATCGTAGGACGTTTAGAAGGAGCGATTATCCCTCCCTATCACGTTACCGTTACTTATAATATCCCCCCAAGTACAGCGAGATTGTATAGATTGTTTGCAGGGAGACCCTATCCTCAATTTTTACTCAAAAAAGCCCAAAAAGAATTAGACGAATTTATTCAAATTTTACTAGATTTAGGCATAACCGTCAGACGTCCAGAGATAATTGACGGTTCTCGTTGGTTTAAAACGCCTCATTGGCGCTCAAAAGGGTTTTGTACCGCTTGTCCTCGTGATGGTTTCTTGGTAATCGGTCAGGAAATTATTGAAACTCCGATGGCGTGGCGATCGCGCTATTTTGAAACCGATGCTTATCGTCCTCTATTTCGGGAATACTTTCAACAGGGTGCTAAATGGACTGCAGCCCCTAAACCCCAACTTTTAGACGAACTATACGATTATCGGTTTAAACCACCCCAAAAGGGAGAACCAATTAGATACGTGATCAATGAGTTTGAACCGGTTTTTGACGCTGCTGATTTTGTCCGTTGTGGACGTGATTTATTCGTGACTAAAAGCAATGTTACTAATGCAGCGGGAATTACTTGGTTAAAACGACATCTAGGGGAAGAGTATCGCATTCATGAAATCGAGAGTAGTTGTCCGACGCCGATGCACATTGATTCGACTTTTATGCCTTTAGCACCAGGTAAAGTATTAATTAATCCGGAATATATCGATATTGCTAAACTCCCACCGTTACTAAAGTCTTGGGATATTTTAATCCCTCCTGAACCAGATGCTATTGAGGGTGTACCTTCTATGTGTAGCAAGTGGATTAGTCTGAATGTTTTGATGATTGATCAACAACGGGTGATCGTGGAAGCTGGTCAAAAATCTTTAATCAAGGCTTTCCAAGATTGGGGTTTTGAAGTGATTACATGTCCTTTTATCAATTTTGCTCCCTTTGGTGGCTCTTTTCACTGCGCTACCCTAGATATTCGTCGTCGTGGTCAGTTAGAATCTTATTTTTAAGCAGATGGAATTAGGTAGCGATTCACATAAACAACTATTTTGTCAGAGTTTTCTGGCTACTCATCTAGATTATGAACCAGAAACTCTCCCTTGGCCAGACTTAGATGAGGTTTCTTTAGCTAAATTACGTTCTATTCCTTTTTGGCAACAAGCTTTAGACACGGAAAAAAATGCGGGAGTGATGGTGAGTAACTTTGCTCAAACTGTGGAAGATCCTCTATTGCGAGAGGCGATCGCTCTTCAAGGAAGGGAAGAAAATCGTCACGGGAGATTAATAGATTTTTTGACCAAACGTTATCAAATTGAGGTGAATCAATCGGAAATACCTCCCTTATCTCGTTCTCTGGAAACAGAATTTACCGAGTTTGGTTATGAAGAGTGTTTAGATTCTTTTTTTGCTTTTGGGATGTTTGGGATCGCCCATCAAGCTAATTACTTACCTGAAGAAATTTTTCAGATTTTTGATCCGATTTTAGATGAAGAGGCGCGTCATATTGTCTTTTTTGTCAATTGGATAACTTATCTACAAATTCAACGGGGAAGGGGTTTGACGCTTTTACGGGGTTTACACTCTCTTTGGCACTATGGTAAGGCTATTTGGAAGTTAGGGGAAGTATTTGGAGATTCGGGGAGGGATGATGAGAAAGCTTTTACCGCTACTGGTGCAACTAATTTTATGGATGATCTTACTCCAGAATTGTTTTTATCTACCTGTTTAACAGAAAATAGCAAGAGAATGAGCAAATTTCCCCCAGAATTGTTACAACCAATGTTAATGCCCCGTATTTCTCTGTTTGCTTTGGGTTTCCTTAAACTATTCCCTAAATCGTGAGTAATTTTTTCTTACTTACTATTCTAGTACTCACCCAGGTTTTGGGGGATATCTGGTTAAGTAGGGGTATGAAACTTTTTGGTGAGGTAGAAGCTTTTAACCTTTCTACCCTCACAGAGTTATTAGTTTATTTACTCACTAATGGCTGGATCTGGTTAGGGGTAATTACCCTTACTTTCTCTATGTTAATCTATTTGATCAGCGTTTCTCGTCTAGACCTGAGTTATGTTTTACCGATACATTCCTCTAGTTATGTTTTCAACGCTTTATTAGCTTGGTTGATTTTACGAGAAGATGTTGCCACTAATCGTTGGTTAGCTGCTATTTTAATCAGTATTGGGGTATTTTTAGTCAGTTTAAGCAAGCAATCACCTCCTAATCCTCCTTCCCGTAATGTTTTGCTATTTTTTATCCCTTTGAGTTTCTCTCTTCCTAAACTTTGGTTGGGGGTGATTATTTTGGCTTTAGCTGATGCGGTGGGGGATGTATTAACCGCACAAGGTGCGCAGCAAATCGGTAAATTTTCGGGAAAATCCCTCAAAAAAGCTAGTCTGTGGTTATTGTCTTTGCTAACTAATCCTTTGATCTTAACGGGAATCGCTGGTTATACCACGGCGTTTTTAACTTTTATTTATTTATTAAGTTGGGCTGATCTTAGTTTAGTTCGTCCTGCTACTGCTATTGGTTATATATTTAGTTTATTGGGTGCACGTTTTTGGCTACAAGAGCGCATTAGTCTGACTCGATTACTAGGTATTATTCCTATAGGATTAGGTCTGATTTTAATTGCTTTATAAACTTTAAATATATGACTGATATCTTAAAAACTCTAATTATTTTAACCC
>CALGKL010000163.1 GCA_937930495.1 uncultured Gloeocapsa sp. | reverse complement strand
GATAAGCTGCTTTTCCTGTACCCTCTGTTACTACAGATTGCATTAATTGGGTGAGGGTACGGGCAATTTGAGGATTAAGGACTACTTTACTAGTATTGGGTTGTTGGGCAAAATTGTAAAGCTCGCGACAGCTTTGCCAATTGCTAGCATCAGCACAATCATTCCCGTCGAGAATGCGTTGGATTCCGTGGGGAAGATGCCAAACCCCCCCATTGGCGATCGCCGCGTAAGCACCAGTTATCTCCAACATATTTACTTCACTTTGTCCTAACACCAAACCTGGAACAGCTTGTAGGGGAGATTTGATCCCCAATCGGCGTGCCATAGTGATAATTGAATCCAAACCCACGCTTTGGGCTATACGCATCGCTACGGCGTTTTCTGATTGGGCTAAAGCTGTGTACATATCGATCTTCCCTTCGCTACGTTCACAGGGTTTGTAACGTTGTCCCATCCAGATTACCTCGTCGCAGGAATGCTTTTTTCTCGGGGACATACCCTTTTCTAAAGCTGCTGCATAGGTAAATAGTTTAAAAGTTGAACCCGGTTGACGTTGGGCTTGGATAACCCGATTAAATTGACTTTCCCGATAGTCTTTTCCCCCAATCATAGCCAGGATCTCTCCCGTACTCCCATCGAGGGTAACTAACGCGCCTTGACTGAAGCCAAAGCGATCGCTACTATTTTCTAGGGTAGCTGACATAGCTGCTTCGGCTTTAGCCTGTAAATCGAGATTGAGTCCGGTTTCGATAATAAAGTTACCCTCGGCTGCTACTTCTGTCCCCAAAATCTGATTTAACTCAGTGATGATATAACTATAAAAATAAGGAGCCAGAATATTACTAAAGGCGTCTCTAGCTTTAGGGCTAACTTCAATACGCGATCGCCTCGCCCTATCTGCTTCTTCCTGAGTGACCATCCCTAGGTCTGCCATACGTGTAATTACCCGATTGCGCAAAGACACCGCGGTATCATAATCTTGTACAGGATTATAACTATTTGGCGCCGGTAAAATCGCTACTAGGGTAGCAGCTTCAGCCAAGTCTAAATCAGCTGCTGACTTATCGAAATAAAAACGAGCTGCATCTTCAAACCCAAAATTATTCAACCCCAAAAAGACACGATTGAGATAAGCTTTGAGAATCTCGTCTTTACTGTAAAAAGCTTCTAATTTTAAAGCGACGATCATCTCTCTGATTTTACGTCTAGCGGTATTTTCTCTCCCCACTTCAGGAAAGAGACTACGGGCTACTTGTTGAGTAATCGTACTCGCTCCCTGACGTATTCCCTGTTGTTCTAAATTAATAAATACAGCCCGAAGAATACCTAAAGGATCTACCCCTAAATGCCAATAAAACCGGGTATCTTCTGAGGCTATCACCGCTTTGGGTAAATAGGGAGAAAAACTAGATAATTTCTCTAATTCTCGGTGAGTTTTTCCCCGAGAAGGGGTTAGGGGTTTACCATCTTCGGTATAAACCACAATTGGACCATTACCATTACCAGGAAGGGGATAAACATCGATACCCCACCATTGCCAAGCTAAAGTAAGTATGCTCAAAAAAAGTAAAATAGCTAAACCATAAAGAAAATAACGTAAAATCATCAGCCACCAAGGCCGAGGATAGCGTAATTCGATAGTTACCGCTGTAGCAAGTTCTCCAGGACCTAGAGTAACTACATCTTTGTGATGCAACAGAAAACCTCTGAGTCTATTTTTTCCCCGAAATGTACCATTGGTTGAACCTTCGTCTTTAACGATAAAAGTCCGAGGGTTAGAGGGATCACGTCGTAAAGATAAATGTGTGTGACTAACTATAGGGTTAGGAATGACAATATCACAGGATTGACTACTACGACCAATCACGTAGCGATCGCCCAGGAGCGGATAAACTTCGGGTTTACTTTGTTCAGGAAGATAAACCCATAATTCGGGAACTTTTGCCCCCTTTTTTAATAATTGCGCTCCAAAATTAACCCGTTGTTGGATTTTTTGGACCGTTTGGGTTAACATTTTACTGATATTGCTAGGGTATTGCTTAGCCATCTAGATCTCCTTCCATCACCAAGGTAACTACTTCTGATTGATTGGCTTTAAATTCGGCAATATTAATTCGTTTGAGTATAACAATCCCGATTAACATTAAGACTGCTTGACTAGTAAAGACCAAACTATAAGCCAATAATGGTGTCTTAAATAATTGTTGTCCGAGATCCAAAACCACCCCACCACTAAAAGTAGCGATCGCCCTAGCGAAAGATTGGGCTAAACCCCAGGCACCAATAAAAGTTCCCGCGCTTTCTGCTAAAGTTAAATCTAACATTAAACTGATGCTACTTACCGTGGCTATCCCTGTAGCCATACCAAAAACCACTAAAGTCAGTTTCAGAATAGGTTGTTGTTGCGTAAATCCGGCTAAAACGATCAACATAAAACAAATCGCTACCAATAAACAACCCAATCTCGCTGTATTGACTTTACCTAAACGAGGAATAATCAAAAAACCCGTAAAGCTATAACCAATTAAAATCCCAATACCCCAAAAAGAATTTAACAGGGTTGTTTCCCCAATCGACATCCCGAATACATCCCCCCCATATGGTTCTAAAACCGCTTCTTGCATAAATAAACCTAGGGTAATAACCACTAAAAACAGGAAAAATATCCCCGTTTGTCGATTGCTAGTGAGAATATTTAAAGCTGATCCTAAACCTAGGTGATCATCTTCTCTCGAAGGACGAACTCCACCCCGAAAAAGACGAGAATATCTCTTCTCCACTCCCCAGGTAGCAATTATCGCTAAAAACAATACGGCGATCGGTGCAATAATAAAGATAAAATTAATCCCACTTTGTAAAACCTCAAGAGAGGACTCTCTGGTTAAAGTCTTGAGTAAAATACTACCAGTAATCCCCCCCAGCACAATACCCACCATCAACATTGACCAAACGATCGCTACCAATTGTGGTCTTTGCTTTTCTGAGGATATATCTACCAACATCGCGGTAAAAGGTGTGGAACTCAAACTCACCCCTAAACCATAACCACCTAAAATTAACCCCAGTAGGATAGTTAAAGGGATAGTCTCTCCATTCCAGAACCATCCCCCACTCTCTAAAATCACTTTTCCTAATT
>CALGKL010000162.1 GCA_937930495.1 uncultured Gloeocapsa sp. | reverse complement strand
AGGGGTAATTTGACTGAGTAAATAAGCTGTCCCCAGGGTAGGATGTCCCGCAAAGGGTAATTCAGCTGATGGGGTAAATATGCGCAACCTATGGGTATGGGGAGGATTTGGAGTCGGTAAAACAAAAACAGTTTCTGAGAGGTTGAATTCTCTAGCAATTTGCTGCATTTCTACAGTAGTTAACCCCTCAGCTTCGGGAAAAACAGCTAAAGGATTACCCCCAAAAATCTCTTGGGTAAAAACATCTATAGTAAAATAGTTGTAGGTTCTAGTCATTAGAGTCAGAAAAATTAAATCTTTTGATATTATGATAGCTCAGGAATAATTGAGGGAAAAATTCCTGAGTTATCCATCTTTTAATTAAGATTAAATAAGATATTTGCTAAGAAAATATAAAAATATATTCTAGGCAAAGCAATAATGGTTTAAACCTATAAGTATTAAAATGCTAAAATCTAAGCAAACTGTCCAAAAAAAAAGGTAAAAAGTTTCATGACAACCGCTACATCTACTAAAACAGAGTATGAAGTAATCATCGGATTAGAAACCCATTGTCAACTCAAAACCAAAACAAAAATATTTAGTCCTGTATCTACAGAATTTGGCGCACCCCCTAACGAAAATATCTCCCCGATTTGTCTAGGTTATCCTGGAGTGTTACCCGTACTGAACGAAAAAGTCCTAGAATACGCAGTAAAAGCAGGTTTAGCTCTCAATTGCGAAATCGCACCCTATAGCAAATTTGACCGTAAACAATATTTTTATCCCGATTTACCCAAAAATTATCAAATATCCCAATATGATTTACCAATAGCTACCAATGGTTGGTTAGAAATCGAAATAGTCGATAAACAAACAGGAGAAGTTACTCGGAAAAGAATTGGTATTACCAGAGCACATATGGAAGAAGATGCGGGGAAACTAGTACATGGAGGAAGCGATCGCCTAGCAGGTTCGACCTACTCCCTGGTAGATTTTAACAGAGCGGGTGTACCTTTGTTGGAGATAGTCTCCGAACCAGATTTACGCTCAGGTGTAGAAGCTGCTGAATACGCTAGAGAATTGCGTCGGATTATGCGTTATCTGGGAGTTAGCGATGGTAATATGCAAGAAGGATCCCTACGTTGTGACGTAAATATTTCCGTACGTCCCGTAGGACAAAAAGAATTCGGGGTTAAAGTAGAGATTAAGAATATGAACTCCTTTAACGCGATTCAAAAAGCGATTGAATACGAGATAGAAAGACAAATTCAAGCACTAGAAGCGGGAAAACCGATTATTCAAGAAACTCGACTCTGGGAAGAAAATAATCAACGTACCTCGAGTATGCGCTCCAAAGAAGGATCTAGCGATTATCGTTATTTCCCGGAACCAGATTTACCCCCAATCGAAGTATCGGTTAGCCAAAGAGAAAAATGGCGCGCCGAATTACCAGAATTACCCGCCCAAAAACGTCATCGCTATGAGGAAGAATTAGGATTGTCTCCCTATGACGCGCGAGTTTTGACCGACGATCGCACTATCGCTGAGTATTTTGAAGCGGCGATCGCTACTGGTGCCAACCCCAAATTGGTCGCCAATTGGGTTACCCAAGATATTAGCGCCTATTTGAATAATAATAAGCTCAATATTACCGATATCCCTTTGACTCCAGCTGCTTTAGGGGAATTGGTACAATTGATCGAAAGTGAGACCATTAGTGGGAAAATTGCCAAAGACTTACTTCCAGAATTACTGACTAAAGGTGGTTCACCGAAAGCAATCATCGAAAGTAAGGGTTTAAGTCAAATTTCCGATCCTCAAGCGATCGCCGAGATTATCGAAGCAGTATTAAAAGAGCATCCCAATGAATTAGCCGCTTTCAAAGGTGGTAAAACCAAACTAAAAGGCTTTTTTGTCGGACAAGTGATGAAAAAAAGCGGTGGACGTGTAGATCCCAAATTGACTAATCAGATTCTCACAGAAAAGCTAGAATCATAAGACTGACAAAATTTGGTAAAGCAAAAACCATGACAGACTCCCAAGTAATACCAGGAGGAATTACCGCCGCTAAAGGTTTTCAAGCCGCCGGATTAGCAGCGGGATTAAAACCCTCAGGAGCAAAAGATTTAGCCCTGATTTATTCAGAAACAGAAGCGATCGCCGCAGGCGTATTTACCACCAGCCAAGTCAGAGCCGCTTGTGTAGATTATTGTCGTCAAATACTCCAGAGCAAAAACAGTATTCGGGCTATTTTATGTAACGCCGGACAAGCTAACGCCGCCACAGGCGCCGCTGGGTTACAAGATGCTCTCGATAGTGCTACAGCGGTAGCCCAACAATTGGGAATTCCCCCGGAATCAGTATTACTAGCATCCACTGGAGTAATAGGGAAAAGGATTCCGATGGCTAAACTAACAGCAGCCCTTCCGGAGTTAGTAGCCTCCCTCTCCAAAGAGGGCAATGAAAACGCCTCTAGAGCGATTATGACCACAGATTTAGTCCCGAAAACCATTGCTCTGGAAACAATCATCGGCGATCGCCCTGTGCGAATCGGAGGAATAGCCAAAGGTTCGGGGATGATTCACCCCAATATGGCTACCATGCTCTCATTTATAACCTGTGATGCGATGGTATCTACCCACCTCTGGCAAGAAATGCTCTCTCGTGCAGCCCAAAAAAGTTTTAACCAGATCACCGTAGATGGGGATACCAGTACCAATGATACCCTTATCGCCCTAGCTAACGGTCAATCCCGTACCCCAACCATCACCGAATTAAATAAAGAGGGACAAAAACTCGAAGCAATGCTGACAGAGGTCTGTCAATACCTAGCCAAAGCGATCGCCCGTGACGGTGAGGGAGCGACTTGTTTAATCGAGGTACAGGTTTCGGGAGCCTCTGACGAAGCTTCAGCCCGACAAGTAGCCCGCACCATCGCCGGTTCAGCCCTAGTCAAAGCGGCTATTTTTGGCCGAGATCCTAACTGGGGACGCATCGCAGCCGCAGCCGGACGTGCGGGGGTTAGTTTTCACCAGGAAGACTTACGCATCCAATTAGGGGACTTCCTTTTGATGGATAATGGACAACCTCTCCCCTTTGATGCTCAAGCAGCTAGTAATTACCTCAAAGCCAAAGCAGAAGGAGCTTATCTGCAAGATGATACCGTAGTGATTTCCGTCTGCTTGGGTAATGGTTCCGGTGTCGGTACGGCTTGGGGTTGTGATTTGAGCTACGATTACGTTAAGATCAACGCTGATTATACTACTTAGTTACCCAGGAAAAACATCTAAGGAAGTTAGGGAAAATTTTCAGCTGGTCCGCTGTTTCCTTTCCCTAACACTTGATCCACGTTTAACGTTGGACAATTTGCCAATCGGTATTTTCTTGACCTTCAAAAGCAAGCGAAGCAATACGACTTAAGTTACCGTTGTACAACCAAACACCGTTGTTACCGTTAGCGTTGTTGCGCCAGATCAGGTCGGCGTTACCATCACTGTTGAAATCACCAGTACCGCGGATAGTCCAGTCTGGGTTGAGTTCCTCCTCTAGAGTCACCGTTTCGTCGATATTTTGTCCTGCTTCTCCACCCATTAACCAAACACCATTAGTACCGGTTTGACGATTGCGCCAGATCGGATCTGGTACACCATCATTATTCATATCAGCTACCGCTACCATTTGCCAGTTGGGGTTATCCTGTCCGCCGATGACTACTTTAGCGTTAACAGAGAAATCCTCCTTGAGATACCAGATACCATTAGTCCCAGTATTTTGATTGCGCCAATATAAATCGGGGACGCCATCACCGTTAGCATCACCAACACCCCCAATATACCAGTGAGGATTAGTTTCTCTTTCGATATTACGAATTGCTTTTCTTTCGGTTTCATTCATCAACCAGATCTGATTAGCACCAGTACTGAAGTTACGCCAGAGAATATCTTCTGTACCATTACCGTTAAAGTCAGCCGTACCGGAAATAGCCCAATCTAGGTTAGTTTGTGCATCAATACTAACTATCTCTTCGGGACCAAAGCTACCACCTTCCCTAGCGTCGGTCATCAACCATACACCATTATCTCCGGTCCGGAAATTGCGCCAGAGTAGATCGGAAATTCCATCCCGGTTAAAGTCAGCTTTGACTGGACCATCACTCATTATCGGTGTTTCCGATAGGATGGTATCTCGACGAAAAGCGAGGTTTTGCAAACGTTCGTCTCGGGATACCGGTGTATCTGCTACTGCAAAGGGAGCTTGTCCCTTTTCTTGGTTATGAAAAGTCGCTAAATACTCGGCTAAAGCGTCCTGTTCTTTTCCTGATTGTAAATCAGCTAGACTATTGGGTTCTTCTAGGGTAGTTAACTCTACCATATCGGTAATCACTTGAGGATAACTATCCCCTCCCTCGGCTAAAAAGTCTTGGGTACAGATACTAAAGGTTAAATCAGGATCAACGACTAATTCGCCATCTTTGACCACAGTGAGAATTCCTTTTCCCTGATCATCGGTCAGGACCAGATTCTGGACCCTTTCTCCTGGTTGTTCATCTGTACGTGCTGGTGCTTCAGGATCAAAGCTAAATTTCATACCGCTAACTTGACCAAAACGTCCGCTACCTAGTTCTACAGCAGAAACCATGTGTTCAGCGAGTTGGTAAAGTCCTTCTGCGGTTACTTTCCCTACCACTACTCCACCGTTGAAGCGGAGAGAATTGTTAATATCTAGTTGAGAAACATCTCCTTGTTCTTTGCCTACTTCAGGATTAGCCGCCGGTGGTCTCTGGATTAGTTGATTGGTACCACCTTCGATATAGGATTGACCGATCGCATCACGAATCCCTCCACCATTTTTAAAGGAAATCTGAATCTCCTCAAATCCTTCGAGGAGTTCGTCTCCATATTCATCTAGATACTTTTGAGCGTAAAAACGTTGAGAATCCGCGGTTAAATTACCTAAGTTAGTCTCTTCACTACGTACCGAACCCCTCAACCCATTGAGAAAAACGTCCGTTTGACCAAAAATAACCGCGTCTTGAGCAGCGATATAGTTACCGACTCCTTCAACAATTTCCACTATATCAGGATCGGCTTTTTCTTTAACTTCCTCAATGGTGGTGATTTCTTCGTCGTAAACTCGGTTAACACCGCCGATATCGGTAGCAAAGGTTTGACTATCATCCCCTATTTTGCTAATTTTCCCTTCTTCATCAAAGGTCGCTACTAACCGACTCAGATAACGATAGTTAGCGTCTGTGTTTACATAATAAATAGTATTCTCACCGTTGCTGAATTCTTGGGGATAGGGCTGTAGTAATCGAGGTGGTTGTTGGGTTTCATCGGCGCGTAACTCGGTGTCCTCATCAGCCATAATTCTGTGGGAACCACCCCCGATCTGAATATCTATGGGTATATCCTCATCTACTAGTCTTTGGGCTAAAGCTTGTTCTATTTCTGCTTCCTGTAGATGGGTCATCAGGATAATTTTGTTAATACCTTGATCTACAAGTAAATCTACCTGAGGTTTGATCGTCTCTACTAAGACGTTTACTTGAGTCTCAATGGGGGTACTAGCTTGGATGTCATCCCCTGTCGTCATGGTAATGTTGCCAATACTGGCGATCGCCGGTAGATAGGGTGTGATCACCCCAATTACCCCAATCTCTTCCCCATTAATTTCTACTACTGTGCTAGGGGCTAGGGTATTACCTGTCGCGGGTTGACCACCTTCTACTACCTCTAAACCTTCCGGTAGGTTAGCTGCAGAATAGTCTAAATTGGCGGCTAGATAGGGAAATGCTGTCCCTGGATAACCATTCTCCCCGATCCCTACTCCACCTCCTTCACCGTTCACAATATCGGGATTAGGGGCAATTAAGTTAAACAACCCTGTATCAGCTGAACTAAACTCGTGGTTGCCAATTTCAGCTGCATTCCAACCTAAAGCGTTATTAACCAGAATGTCTGCTATACCTGGGACATTAGCTGTAGTACCTTTTGCTTTAGAGTCATATATATCACTACTGGCACCATAGAATGGACCAGAGATATACATATCTCCTGAGGTCAGTTTGATTGTATTCTCGTAATCATCTTCTATAGCGTTCATGATCGCCGATAATCCGATGATATCCTGTAACGCCGGAATTCCCGCTTCTTGGTCAGAGGTATGTATAACCTGTAGGGTAAATTCAGCCATGTTTGCTCCTA
>CALGKL010000161.1 GCA_937930495.1 uncultured Gloeocapsa sp. | reverse complement strand
GGGTTTATTTGTACTTATCCTGTTGTTTAGTCCCCTACACGGGTTACTTACCCAAAAACAATGACTACCCTCACCATAATTGATAATATCAACAAAAACAAAATAATAAAGAATTAACCAAGATGAAGACGATCGCCATTTATCACAATAAAGGTGGAGTAGGTAAAACCACTACCGTTGTCAATCTAGCAGCAGCTTTTAGTAAAATGGGTAAAAGAGTCTTAGTCATTGATTTAGATAGTCAAGCTAATACTACCTACGCTACTGGATTGGTTAAGTTTGCAGATGAGTTATTCGACGATATCAAAGAAAAGAATATCTTACAAGTTTTAACATCAGAAGAATTTTTCTCTATACCCGAAGTAGCACGTAGATCAGTTTTTACCGAACCAGAAATAGACGTAGTACCTGCTCATATTGACTTGATGAACGCAGAAACGGATTTACTTGCTATTGAGTCTAGCCGATTGTTATTAAGAACCAAACTACAAGATGTCAGAGACAACTATGATATAGTAATCATCGATACTCCTCCATCCTTGAATCTGTACGCGCGTATCGCTTTAATTACCGCAGACTATCTGATTATCCCTTCAGACTTAAAACCCTTTGCTAATCAAGGGTTAAATAACGTCAAGAATTTTGTTAAAAACAATAATACCTATAGAAAACTGCTACAAATAGGAGAAATTAGGATTCTCGGAGTTCTCCCTACCAAGATATCAACTAATCCTAGATTTGTGCAACATACTCTGAAAACTCGTATAGCAACCATCGAAGAAAGGTATAAATTACCAGTATTTGAGAGTATAATTTATGATCGCGAGGATTTAGCTAAATCTCTAGAACAAACCCAAATAATTGGGTTAATGGATATACCAGATCCTCGCTCTGTTTTTGATTATAAACCAGATTGTAAAGCGGCTAGCGAATTTAACTTATTAGCAGAAGAAGTATTAAGTAAAATAGACAGTATATGAGTAAATTATCCACCCTTTTAGTCGCGGTCAGGAAAATAACTTCTCCTCGACCGCCTTCGGAATTTCCTCAAGATAAAATCGAAACCCTTGCCCAATTAATTTTAGCAGTAGAAGGTGTAATTAATCCCCTGGTTTTACGTCGAACTAGTTTAGAATCCTTTGAAGTAATCGCCGGACATTTAGAATATTACGCAGCCGTAAGAGCTAGAGAAATCGACTCGCGTAAAGGGGAGATGATTAATGCTTATGTACTAGAGACAGAAACCGAAGATGTTTTAGAACAACAGGTTGAGTTATTACGCTCTGTTATTAATCCTAGCAATGATAGTCAGGCAAGATTAAATAATCTCGAAATGCGTTTAGAATCAAGATTTAGCGAATTACAAGAGCTCCAAAAAACTCTCAGAATTGAGTTAGAAAAAAGACTAACCGAGTTAGAAAATAGATTACCAGAAAGGGTAGAACCTTTAGTAGCTTTTAATGAATGGGACGCGGATAAATTGAGTCGAAAATTGCAAAAAGTTGGTGGTTACGGAAAGCAAGCCATAGTCATAACTGAAGGGATTATTAATCAACGTCCTTTTCAGAGTTTAACCGATTTAGTAGCCAGGGTAAAAATTAAGCCAAAAAATCGCACTACCAGAGCAATTACTGAGAAGAAAATGTTAGAAATTATCGATAATTGGTATTTTTTAGACTAGAAAAGTCCGTTCCTTTTTTCCCGAACTTATCTACTAAGAGAGGGTAATTGTTTAATTTGTTGTACCGTTCGACGACCTAAGCGCCAATTTTCCACAACACCATTACTAAAAATCAAACGTAAAGTCAGGGTTTTTTCAGGAAATTGGGAAATTAGGTCTGTAAATTCGGTTAAATCAAAGCGATTCCCCCCAAAACTACACTGAACTGGTGCTACACTAGCGGGAAAAGAAGAATGTTGAAAATAAAAGGGATTTAAAAAAGGATCGGAAAAAGGATCATTAAAAAAAGTTGGGACAAATTCAGAGGTACTTAGTTGTCGGGGATTAGCTCTTGTTCGCGCAATTTCCTGATTTAAGGTCAATAAAACCTTATCACCATCAATAATCATCAACTCCGATAGGTAAGCTTGTTCTCTACCTAGAGTCAGATTAGGCAAACAATAGCGTACAATCAACTGTAAGATATTTTGCTCAGGAATATCACCCCAGAGGGTGATGACGCTAAAATCACTATTACTCCCTCGAAAGTCTCGGTCTTTGACGGCGTAAGCGCGATCGCCATTAACGTTTTCCAGGGCAAACACTTGACTAAAAGGAGCGTTTCTAATTTCTCTAAGTACACTAGGAGCTAATGGTGCTACCTGGTCTTGAGTATTTTGAGCGATAACTGGTACACTAAGAGGCATTAAGCCAATAGCTAATAAGAATAATCCTTTAAAATTAATGTTCATGGTGTAATAAATTATCAATGATTCCCTATGTTTCCCAACTATTAATTTATCCCATTAAGTCTTTAAATAGCTTAAGGGTTGATCGAGTTAAAATTCTCCCGAGTGGAGCATTAGCAAAAGGAGATATTACCGATCGCCAATTTGCTATCTTTGACCAATCGGGTAAATTTGTCAATGGGAAAAGTCAAAAAAAGATTCATCAATTGCAGACAGAATTTGATTTAAATCGGAAAATAGTCTTTTTAGGCACAGAAAAACAACCTTTTCACCTAGAAACCGAAAGAAAAGCCCTAGAATCTTGGTTAGGAGAATACTTTGGTTTTCCTGTAGTGATCAAAGATAAGCAAGATACAGGATTTCCCGATGATACCATCTCACCAGGACCAACGCTCATCAGTACAGCCACTTTAGAGACAGTAGCTTCCTGGTATGAGAATCTTTCTGTCTCTGAAGTGCGCGATCGTTTTCGAGCTAATATTGAGATTGGCGGAGTTCCTCCTTTTTGGGAAGATACCCTAGTGGGGAAGTGTTTTGGGATTGGAAATGTGCAATTTAGGGGGATCAATCCCTGTCAACGTTGTGTGGTGGTGACCAGAGATGCTCACACAGGAGAAGCTGATCCAGATTTTCAGCGAATATTTATAGCCAACCGAGAGAAGACTTTACCAGCAGAGGTAGAGCGATCGCAATTTAATCATTTTTTCCGACTAGCAATCAATACCCGTATAGAAGTAAGTCAAGTCAATAGCCTAATTGCTTTAGGGGATATCATTAGGTCACGAGCATAACTTAATCTTAACAGAGACTGGCTATGATAAGGGGCGTAATTATCAACGAAAATTATCGGTATGTTTGACAAAATCTTTATCCCTTGTGCCGAAGGAGAAAGCATCTACGCTGCGTCCTCGTAAAGGTGTGATCATTGGTGCGGGTCAAGTTGGGTTAGCTTGTGCTTACTCGATGCTCATTCAGAACTGCTTCGATGAGTTAATTTTACAGGATATTGCCAAAGATAAAGTAGAGGGAGAAGTCATGGATTTAATCCATGGTATGCCTTTTCTGGAACCTACAGACCTCAAAGCTGGTACAGTGGCTGATGTAGGACAAAACGCCGATGTAGTAATTATTACAGCAGGAGCAGCACAAAAACCCGGAGAAAGTCGTTTAAATCTGTTAGAACGCAACGTAGCTATCTTCCGCAGTATCTTAGCAGACGTGGTCAAATATTGTCCAAATGCGATCTTATTGATTGTTAGTAACCCTGTGGATATTATGACCTACGTTACCCTGAAAATTACCGGTTTTCCCAGTTATCGGGTAATTGGTTCGGGTACAGTGTTAGATTCAGCTCGTTTTCGCCAACTGATCGCTCAAAAACTCGGTATAGATGCTCGCAGTGTTCACGCCTATATAATTGGAGAACATGGGGATAGTGAAGTACCCGTGTGGAGTACTGCTAATATAGCAGGGATGAAACTATTAGTTAATGATGACTGGGACTCTCTAGCAGAAACAGATCGTCAAGAACTTGATGGGATATTTAATCAAGTGAAAAATGCCGCTTATGAAATTATCCAACGCAAGGGTTATACTTCCTATGCGATCGGTTTAAGCGTGACGGATATAGTTAAGGCGATTCTAGGTTCCCAAGAAAGAGTACTGACGGTCAGTAGTTTGGTCCATGATTTTTATGGTATTGAAAATATGTGTTTGAGTCTGCCTACGGTAATCAACGAAAAGGGAGTACTCAAAAGAGTTAATTTGATTTTGAGTCAAAAAGAACAACAATTGTTACTCAATTCAGCTAAAGTTCTACAAGAAACTTTTAAAGAATTGAAAATTTAAATATTTTTTGTCCTCTATCGTAACTCAGATAGGGGATGGAAATTGACATCTTTTAACTAAAAAAAATGGCAATAGATATTATTCAATTACTTAAAGACCATCCCGAAGTAGTCTTGTTCGTTTTGTTGGCTTTAGCCTATCTTATTGGGAATATTCGTTTGGGTAGTTTAGAATTAGGCGCACCCCCGGGAATGTTAATCGCTGGTCTAATTTTTGGACATTTTGGCTTTAATCTTTTTGAAGGGATAGAAATTATTGGCTTATTCTTTTTTCTCTATGGGGTAGCTTTTCAAGCAGGACCTGCTTTTTTTAGTGTGGTTTTACCCGATGGAGTTAAGTATATAGGCTTAGCAGCGATCGCCACCGTGGCTGGTTTTATCTTGACCTATATCTTCGCACAGGTATTTAATTTTGAGCCAGCGATCGCCGCGGGATTATTAGCCGGATCTTTAACTAGTCCAGCTGGAGTAGCAGCAGCCTTAGAAACAGCTCCTAGTGAAATGAGTCAAGATATTAGTATCAGTTATGCTTTGACTTATCTGATTGGAGATATCGCAGTATTGCTGTTAGCTCGTAACCTACCAAAGTTATTTCATTTTGATCTAGTCGCTAAATCTCGACAAGCAGCAGCCGAGAAAAACGTTAGTGAAGAGGACGACGATAGAAATAGTGATAACTGGAGCTTAACTCTCAGGGCTTATCAAGTCAATAACCCTAGTTTGATTGGTAAGACTATTGCTGAGTTTCAAGATTTCAGTCAATGTTTAGTCCTACGCTATAAAACCAAAGATGGTTTACTCACAGATTTTCAACCAGAAACCAAAATGGAATTGGGCGATCGCCTCTTAATTTGGGGACATATCTCACAACAGGATATTTTAGATCAGCTTTTTGGCGCCGAAGTAGCTGATGCTGATTTATTAAAGCTCAAAATTATTACCCAAGATATTACTGTTAATCAAGAGAAAGTCTTCGGTCAAAGTTTAGAAACACTTGGTATCCATGATAAATATGCTTGTCATGTCACCAAAATTACCCGCTCAGGGATTAATCTGCAAATCAACCCAGAATTAGAAATCTCTAGAGGAGACGTTTTAACCATTTCAGGTCCTGAAAACAATCTCGAAAAGTTAACCAAAGTGATAGGTTATGTAGAACGAGATTTTAACGCTACAGACTTAGTCACCTTCGCTGGGGGAGTAGTAGCTGGATTTTTCCTTGGACAAATTACCATTTCCCTCGCTGGAATTAAGATCGGTTTAGGTAGCGCCGGAGGATTGTTATTTGTCGGGATTTTACTCGGTTATTTGCGCTCGATTCACCCTACTTTTGGTCGCGTACCACCTGCGACATTGTGGGTTTTTAAGGAATTAGGGTTATTATTTTTCCTAGCAGGGGTTGGAGTAGAAGCTGGTCATGGTTTTGTTGCAGCCATAAGTAAATTAGGTCTGCCAATTTTTCTGTGTAGTTTAGTAATCGCAACAGTTCCGGTTATTTTAGTCTTTATTTATGGTACTTATGTACTCAAGATGAACCCCGCTTTACTCTTAGGTGCTAGTACTGGTGCAGTAACTTGTACTCCAGCCATGGCGGCGGTAAGTGCTGATGCCCGTAGTTCTATCCCTACTATTGGTTACGCGGGAACCTACGCTTTTGCCACAATTTTACAAGCGATCGCCGCTAGTATAATGACGTTAATTTAGCGATATAATGAAATAAACACGCTGCATTGCTGTCATGGAACATAGATACAAAATCGGTCAGTTGCGTTCGAGTCAAATACTCTTTACCTATGGAGTGGGAGCGATCGCCGATTTACTAAACCTTTCGGTAATAATTATGGGTCTAGATGAGTGGGATTCGGTTTATTTTAGAGAAATCAAAGAAAATCGACTCCTAGTCAAAGTCCAAAACGAGTTAGACAAACCCATCAAAAAATTATTATCACCTCCAGTAGATACAAATGGACAGAAGACTAACCCCTGGGAAGAAAAAAGAGGTATTCCCGTAGCACCTTTCCCGAGTTGGATGGTTTGTCCACAATGTCGTTTACTTGCACCCCTAGAATCACAACTATTTCAAGTTAAACAAGACCGCTATCGTCCGGAAAAAACACATTACGTCCACCAAAACTGTAACAAAGCCAAAAAACCCCCTACAGTTATCCCTGTACGCTTTGTCGTCGCTTGTGAAAAAGGACATCTCGATGAGTTTCCCTGGTTATATTTTGTTCATGGAGGTAACAGTAAATGTTCAGGACCATTGGAGCTAGAGGAATACGGTGTATCCGGCTCAACCACAGATATCTATGTCAAATGCAAGCAATGTAATGCTACTCGTCCTTTATCAGAAGCTTTTGGAGAATCTGGGAAAAAATCCTTACCCCGTTGTCGGGGACGTCATCCCCATTTACGGGACTTTGATGAATCCTGTACTCAACAAATGCGCGCAATGCTACTAGGAGCCTCTAATAGTTGGTTTTCGGTGACTCTATCGGCTTTATCTCTTCCTGAAGGTAATGACCAAATCCAGGAGTTAGTTAACCAAAACTGGTCAAAATTGCAAAAAGCGACCAATCCTGAACTTTTAGAGATGATCTTAGAGGTGGGAGATTTACACGAATTAAAAACCTATCCCATCCAAGAAGTCTATGAAGTGATCCAAACTAAACTAAAGAGTCAAAATGAGGAAATTCAAGAAGAACAAGACCTCAAAACCCCTGAATGGCAAGCCTTTACCACCGTAGATATCAGTAAAAATACTAATGAGTTTCAATTACGACCAGTAGATCCTCCCACAGGTTTTGCTGATTATTTTGAGCAAACGGTGTTAGTGGAAAGACTCAAAGAAGTCAGAGCTCTAATAGGATTTACCCGTATTCAATCTGCAGCAGATTTTTTAGATAGCAACGAAAAGATTGATTTAGCCCCCCTGAGTCGCAATTTTATTGACTGGGTACCCGCTACAGAAACTAGGGGAGAGGGGATTTTTTTGCAATTGGCTGAACATAAACTGAAAATGTGGGAACATTTACCAGCGGTGCAAGAGAAAGCTAAACAGGTTTACCAAGCTCAAAAAAACTGGTTAAATAGTCGTAATCTCAATCCCGATAAAGCTGTCTTCCCGGGAATGCGTTATCTGTTGATTCATTCTCTGGCTCATGCTTTGATGCGTCAACTGGCGATCGCCTGTGGTTACAACGCCGCTAGTTTACGAGAAAGGATTTACTCAGAATTACCTGAATCTAAAAATGGTCCTCAAGCAGGAGTCTTAATTTACACAGCAGCAGCTGACAGTGAAGGTACTTTAGGTGGTTTAGTCAATCTCGGTGAACCCGATTCCCTCGGTTATCATCTCCAAGCAGCCTTAGAAGCAATGAAAATCTGCGCTTCTGATCCTCTTTGCGCTGAACATACACCAAGTGACGCTAATCTCTCTCTGCATTGGGCTTCTTGTCATGCTTGTCTCTTTTCCCCAGAAACATCCTGTGAACGTGGTAATAAATTTTTAGATCGTAGTCTTCTCGTACGCACCCTTTCTAACCCTGAATTAGCCTTTTTTATCTAATTATTACGTTTATGGTTATTTTCTCCCTGATTTGTTACCTTAAAGTAGTATAGGCAACTTTGAGTTAGG
>CALGKL010000160.1 GCA_937930495.1 uncultured Gloeocapsa sp. | reverse complement strand
AAGAGAATTTTTCTAAATCTTGGCGAGAGTTTGAAAATCGTTCTGTCTATTTTGAATTTACTAGTTTGGCTTTTTCATTATTAATCCATGATGGTAATCGCTGGCAAATTCATAGTCAATTTCCCTTTGGTAATCTGAATTTTTAATTTCGACTCTTAATCAGCAGCGGGGAAAATCAATAAACGCTCTAAATCAACGGTGACTTTTTGGCGATCGCCCCGGGAACCTCGCCAATCAGAATTAGCATAGAAATTGACTATCTGTTGACTTTCCGCTAGGGTAGCTTGAATCAAAGTCTGATGTCCTAGGGGTTCGACGAGTTGGATAATTACCTCTAACTGGTTAGTGGTGGCTAAATCCTCTGATGAGTTACAGATGTGAATATGCTCTGGTCGTATCCCTAGGTCAAAAAATTCTCTTCCCTGGAGTTGTAAAGATTTAAGGACTTGAGGAGTTAACAACAGACGTTGATTGTGGAGAACTAAATAATCATCTTGATAGGTAGCGGGGATAATATTCATGGGTGGACTACCGATAAAAGTCGCTACCATCCGATTGACTGGTTGATTATAGATTTCTTGGGGTGTTCCGATTTGTTGAATTTGACCTCTATCTAGGACGATGATTTGGTCAGCTAGGGTCATTGCTTCTACTTGGTCATGGGTAACGTAAATGGTGGTAATCCCTAGTTGTTGATGTAATTGTTTTAATTCAGTTCGGGTTTGTTCTCGCAATTGCGCGTCTAGATTAGAGAGGGGTTCATCGAGAAGAAACAATTTCGGTTCACGAATAATCGCTCTTCCGAGTGCTACCCGTTGTTGTTGACCTCCAGAGAGTTGTTTGGGTTTACGTTTCAAAAGGTGGGAGATAGAGAGTGATCGCGCGATCGTTTCTACCTTTTCACGGATAACATTGGAGGGGACTTGGCGCATTTTCAAACCAAAAGCGAGATTTTCCCCTACGGTTAAATGGGGGTAGAGAGCGTAATTTTGGAAGACCATGGCTACATCTCTCTGTCTAGCGGGTATGTCATTAACCAGGAGATCGTCTATATAAATGCTTCCCGCGGTGATTTTTTCTAGACCGGCGATCGCTCTGAGAATCGTGGATTTACCGCACCCTGAGGGTCCTACTAGTACCCAAAATTCACCATTGGGTACCTTAAAGGAGATATCGCTGATCGCTTTTACTTGGTCAAACTCTCTAGTTACTTGTTCTAATGCTAATTTTGCCATAGTCTAGAGCCGAAGAATTGCTCCCGAGGGATTAACTATCGGTTTTTTCCTCATCCGATTCTATTTTAGGCAGAAAATCGGGACGGTCTTTATCTTCCCAACCTGGTGGTCTTTTGGAGTTATACCAAGCGATCGAACCGATGGTAACCGCAGCGATGAAACCGATAAAATAAACAGCGACAAAAGCCAGGGGAAAATTACCACCTGCTGCAGCTTCTAGGAGTAAATACATAGTGTTAGTTATTTTTTTTACTATAGCTCAGTTTAACAAATCTGAGGCCTTTATTTAATTTTTTGCTCTAGCTGCTAAATTTTTAACTCGCTCAACGAACTCAAGCTGATCTAAGATAGGTTTAATCACATAATCATCAGCACCACTATCTACTAGGAATTGTTGACGATGACTTTCCATGGCGTGAGCGCTAATCAGCATAACTGGTATATTAGCAGTATGAGAATTAGCTTTGAGGAGTTGGGTTATTTTCACACCATCTAATGATCTTCCTTGGTAAACACTTTGACGTAGAGCAATATCCATTAAAATTAGATCAATTTCTCCTGAGCTAGCTATTTGGAGTATTTCTTCTACATTTTCGGTGTTTTTTACCTTTAAACCACCTCTTCTGGTTAAAATTATGCTTAAAATCAGCCGTACATCTTCTTCATCTTCTACGATTAAGACGGTTGTCATAGTTACTCGCCAAAAATCGATAATACTTATTTAGGCTAAACATTATTCTATATATTATAACTTTAATTCAACACTCATGGTCAAACAACTCAACTTACTAACTACAGGACAAATTATCCCTACCGCGCTCCATGTCGAAATGGAACAATCCTATTTAGAATATGCCATGAGTGTGATTGTTGGGCGAGCTTTACCCGATGTCAGAGACGGTTTAAAACCTGTACATCGTCGCATTTTATACGCTATGCACGAATTAGGTTTAACACCCGATCGCCCTTATCGCAAATGTGCGCGGGTGGTTGGGGATGTCTTAGGTAAATATCACCCTCACGGTGACCAAGCGGTTTATGATGCTCTAGTGCGGATGGTGCAAAATTTTAGTAGTCGCTATCCCCTTTTAGATGGTCATGGTAATTTTGGTTCGATTGATAACGATCCGCCAGCAGCGATGCGTTATACGGAAACCAGATTAGCTGGAGTGAGTAATCAAGCTCTTTTAGCTGATATTAGCGAAGAAATTGTTGATTTTACCGATAATTTTGATAATTCTCTCCAAGAACCTATAGTACTTCCGGCACAATTACCAATTTTATTACTTAACGGTTGTTCGGGGATCGCCGTAGGTATGGCGACCAATATTCCGCCCCATAACCTGAATGAAATAGTAGATGCTTTGATCTTGTTGATCGATCAGCCTCAAGTTACTGATGAGAAACTCCAAGAAGTGATCCCTGGTCCGGATTTCCCCACAGGAGGAGAAATTATCGATTCTCAAGGAATTAAAGAAGCGTATCAAACGGGAAAAGGGATAATTAGTCTCCGGGGAGTGACTAAAATAGAAAAAATTTACGCTGGTAAGCGTCAAAATCGCGAGAAGATAGCGATTGTGGTTACCGAGTTACCCTATCAGGTTAACAAAGCAAGTTGGATTGAAAAAGTAGCTGATTTAGTTAATCAAGGACGGATCGAAGGAATAGCTGATATTCGCGATGAGAGCGATCGCGAAGGAATTAGAGTAGTGATCGAGTTGAAAAAGGATGTTTCTCCAGAGGAAGTCTTAGCCAAACTTTATCAGCAAACGCCATTACAGATTAGCTTTGGGGTGATTATGTTAGCTTTGGTAGATAATCAACCCCGTCAATTGTCTCTACGTCGGTTACTCGATGAGTTTTTACGTTTTCGCGAGGAAACCCTCACCCGCAAATACCATCAGGAATTAATCACCGCGAGGGAGAGGTTACACCTGGTGGATGGTTGGTTGATTGCTCTGAATAATTTAGATCAAGTCATCACTATTTTACGTCAATCTCCCGATGGCAATAGTGCTAAACTACAGTTGCAAAGTGAGTTAGCTATTACTGAAACTCAAGCAGAATCGATCCTAGCTATGGCTTTTCGCCGTTTAACAGGTCTAGAGCGAGAAAAGATACAACAAGAGTCTGTAGAGTTACAAACAAGAATCAGCGAATTAGAAAAATTATTAGGCGATCGCCACGAACTCCTCAAAGCCCTGAAAAAACAACTCCGCAGTCTCAAACGTCAATATGGAGATGTTCGACGTACTCGCATTATCTCTACTCCCACCACTCCTACTTTGCCTCCAACTACTACCTCGGTAACCGAAGGTATAATTAAAGTCACAGCCAACGGTTGTATTTATTGGCAAAAACCCCAAGAAACCGAACCACCTGGAGTGGTTTATCGAGAGTTAATCCCCCCCGAGGGAGATTTAATCCTGGTTACTGATTTTGGCAAAGCTTATCCCATTGCTTTAGATGCTATCCCTCATCTAGGGGAAAATTCCAACCAATTACTGATACAGTTACTTTCTCAAGCAGCCCAAAGGGATACTAAGCAGATTGTGGCACAGTTTTTCCTTCCTGGTGCCGATTCTGGTCAAGACTTGTTATTAGTCACCCAACAAGGACGTCTCAAACGTCTCTCACTGTTGGAATTAGAGGGGTTGACTAATCGTGGCTTAATGCTGCTCAAACTAAAAGAAGGAGATAGATTGGCTTATTTGTGTTTTACTTCTTTAGATGAAGAATTAATTATTGCTACCGCAGGAGGACGTTTAGTCCGTTACCAACTACACAATGATACTATCCCTCGGCTAGGACGTAGCGCACAGGGGATCACAGCGTTACGTCTGCGTTCGGGAGAGCAGGTAGTTGGTTGTATCACTGCTAAACCAGAAGATTACCTGATTCTAGCATCTACTCTAGGTTATGTTAAACGTCTAGCTGTGGCTAACATTAGAATTTGTCAACCTAGTCAAGATCTCGGTACTCAAGGTCTTAAATTTATTAATCCTTCTGATCGTTTAGCGGGTATCGTTGTTGCTCAACCCCAAGCTAGGCTTGGTTTTTATCTCGGGAGAGACCAAAAGTATCTCTCTCCCCAAGAGATTCCTATTTTGGCTAAAGATAGTCCAGGAGAACAGTTGGTTAAGTTAAAACCCCAACAAAAGATCCAGAAAATCTATTTGCTCAATTAGGAAAGATACGTGTAACTTCTTAAGCTATTTTCGTAGTTTTCTAGGAGCAATTGGGCTTCGCTCAGGGTTAAACGTTTTTCCCTTACCGCTTTTTCGGTACTATGACGCAGGGTTTCGATGAGATTTTCAGCGTCGTACTGTACGTAACTGAGGACTTCTTTGATGGTATCACCTTTGACCACGTGTTCGATCTGATAACCTTGGGGTGTCATTTGAATATGCACAACGTTAATATCACCAAATAGGTTATGAAGATTCCCCATGATTTCTTGATATGCTCCCACTAGAAACATACCTAGATAATAGTTATCTCCCTGAAAAGGGTGTAACTCTAAAACCGGTTTAACATCCCATAAGTCGATAAATTGGTCTATTTTCCCGTCACTATCACAGGTAAGGTCTGCGAGAATACCTCTAGAGGTGGGTTCTTGATTCAGTCGATGAATGGGCATAATCGGAAAGAGTTGGTCAATTGCCCAGGTATCGGGAGCAGATTGAAAGATCGAGAGGTTGATGTAATAGATTGAGGCTAGATTTTTGGCTAAATCCTCTAAATCGTCGGGTACGTATTCTTGGGTTTGGATAATCTGATTGATCCGTTGACAACAACTCCAATAGAGTTGTTCTGCTCTTGCTCTTTGTTTTAAGTCCAGATAACCAAAGTTAAATAAACTAATCGCTTCGTCTTTGAATTGGATCGCATCGTTATAGGCTTCTTGATAGTTTTGCGCGTCAATAGATTGATAGGTATCCCAAAGATTGCGAATAATCAGATGTTCTTTTTCTTCAGGGGGTGAGGGTAAATCCCCAGAGATTTCTGAGGTGGCTAAGACGTCAAAAATTAGGACTGATTGGTGAGAAGCGATCGCTCTACCACTTTCACTGACTATAATAGGTGCATTAACCTGTCTCTGTTCGCAGGCTTCCTTGATTTCGGCGACAATGTCGTTAGCGTAGTTTTGCATATTATAATTTTTGGAAGCGTGAAAGTTGGTTTTTGAACCGTCGTAATCTACCGCTAACCCTCCACCTACGTCTAGATATTGCATGTTTGCTCCCAATTTGGCTAATTCTACGTAGATTTGGCTAGCTTCTCTAATCGCGGCTTTGATTACCCCTATCGCCGAAATTTGTGAGCCGATATGAAAGTGTAGCAGTTGCAGACAAGAGAGCAAGTTTGCTTGTTTGAGGGTATTTACTCCCTGGAGGATTTCTGGTACGGTTAAACCAAATTTGGCGCGATCGCCCGTTGAACCTCCCCAGCGTCCAATTCCTTTGGTACTTAGTTTAGCTCGCATTCCCACAATCGGTTCGATCTGCAATTTTTCTCTAATCTGGATCACTAGGTCTAATTCTTGCAGTTGTTCGATGATAATAATCACTTTGTGACCGAGTTTTTTCGCTAAAAGCGCGGTTTCGATGTACTCTCGATCTTTATAACCGTTACAGATTAATAGGGTGTCTTGAGAACTATCTAATAATGCTAAGGCGATCATTAGTTCTGGTTTTGACCCCACTTCTAACCCAAATTGATAGGCTCTTCCGTAACGCACTAATGACTCAACTATGTGACGGTGTTGATTACATTTAATCGGATATACTCCTCTATAAAGGTTAGGATAATTATATTTAGCGATCGCTCTGGCAAAACAACTATTTAGTCTCTCGATGCGATCGGCTAAAATATCCGAAAAGCGTATTAATATCGGTAATCCTATTTTCCGTTTGCGTAAACCCTCGATTAACTGGTATAAATCTAGAGAGCCACCGCGATCGCCCATTGGCGATACTGTTACATTACCTGCGGAATTAATAGCAAAATAGGGTTCCCCCCAACCACTAATCCGATAGAGTTTTTCACTATCTTCGATTGTCCACACTTTTGCTTGTGTGGCAACTTTTTCTAACTCTTGAGCATTAGCGACCATTTTACTACCCCCTCTAGAAGTTATTTTCAAACCTTTATAATAGCATTTATTCAAGATCTTCTGGTTATTTTTTTCTTAGTTTAAAACCTTTATTTAAAAATTTATTGGGGATGATAATTATCAAGAAGACATCATTATCTGCTTGCTCCTCGGAGATTAGCTGTCTTTAAATCAACCTTTTCTAGATTAGTTTTCCTTAAGTTAGTCCAGCGCAAATCTGTATAATTAAGAAGAGCAAAATCCAGATTAACCTCAACTAAATAAGCTCCTGTGAGATGAGCTCCTGTGAGATTAGCTTCAGTTAAATTAGCTTGGTATAAATAAGCATTTAGTAACTCAGCTTGGGTTAAAATAGCTTTAGTTAAATCAGCTTGAATTAAATTAGCATGAATTAAATTAGCCTCACTGAGATTAGCTCTTATTAATTTACTTTTACTTAGGTCAGCTTCACTGAGATTAGCTTGTCTCAGGTTAGCAGCGATTAAATTTGCTTTGCTTAAATCAGCGTAATTTAAGTTAGCTTGTCTTAAATCGGTTCCCATTAAATTAGTTTCTGTCAAAAGAGCATCACGCAAATTTGCTCCCACTAAATTAGCGTTACTTAAATCAGCTTGACTCAGATTAGTTTGGTGGAAATCAACATAACTAAGATTAACGTTGCTGAGATTAACTCCAGACAAATCTAAACCACTAAGATTTTTTTGCTTAAGCAAATGATTTAAGTCCTTCACTATTGTTTTGCTCCCTCAGATTCTCTTCTTCCTGGTAAATTTTCTAAAGCGACTAACACAGCGTTAGCTGCTGCTATAATATCCCTTTCTTGACCACCTAGATACAATCTGCCAAAACTACCGACGGCGTTGATCTGTAAAATATTAATTGAAGCGGCTTTTTCCGCTTCATTGGCTGCTATCGAAGCATAAGCCGCCGGTTGCACTTCTAAAACGTAGAGAGTTTCTCCCGCTAAAATCATTTGTCCTCGACGATTGCGGTTAATTAATTGTGCTTGATTGGCGTCTATGTTGCGTATAATCTGACTAGATACTACTTGGGGTTTGAGACAATCTTTTTGAGTAACACCTAAAAAATCTAAAATCGCTCTGCCAGCTGCTTTGGTTTCTCCCTGTTTGCTAGAATGGATTTCCAAAAGTCCATAAAGACGTTCCACAAATAATACTCCAGGACGAACGACAGCTGACTTAAGAGCTACATCTGTAATTCTATTAATTTCAATTCCAGGAGAAACTTCTATCCACAAAGAAGCGTCTCCTGGTAAAGGTAAAAACCCTAATGCAACTGTACCAATATAGGCTGCGTGTTGTGGTTGCAAGTTATCCAAATAAACATAACTACGCAATTCGACTCCCAATGTTGTTACTCCTTGTTCAAAGCTATCCCCTGTACAATATAACTCGTTATTAAGTGTAAAAATATGGCCAATCTGCAAAATAACTCAATTGTTTCTTGGGTATCTCCCTGGTTAACCCCTATTGTCTATTTTTTAGCCCGTCGGTTTGTTTTACCCTTTTATTTTGGTAGGATTGAAATCGAGGGACAAGAACATATTCCTCGAACCGGTGCAGTGATTATCACACCTACTCATCGTTCCCGTTGGGATGCTATTGTAGTTCCTTATGCTGCAGGTTTGCACGTCAGCGGGAGACATCCTCGCTTTATGGTGACGAGTACGGAAATGACGGGGTTTCAGGGTTGGTTGATTAAACGTTTAGGAGGTTTTCCTGTAGATGTAGAACGTCCTAGTCCGGAAAGTTTAGAATATGGTAAGGCAATTTTGGCTAAGCAGGGCATGTTGGTGGTTTTTCCCGAAGGTGGGATTTTTCGCGACGTCAATGTCCACCCCCTTAAAAGGGGTGTGGCGAAAATGGCTTTGGAGTTGATTAGTGATCATCCTGAGTTGGAGTTACGAATCTTACCTGTAAGTATTAAATATAGTGAATCTTTGCCGCAAAAAGGTTCTCAGGTCAAGGTCAAAATTGGGGAATCTTTGAAGGTAAGCGATTATCAAGATTCCTCCATCAGAAAAGGATCGCAACAACTCACCCAAGCTCTACAAACTAGTCTCGAACAACTAAATGATCAAGAACAGGTTAAGGATTTAAGCTAGTCTGGGGTGCAACACCAGAGGTAAGTAGGGCGATCGCCTTGAGATATTGAGGATCGGCTTTAGTGGCTAATAAAGAGGGATTATTACTAATCCTTAATTCTTGATCTCTAGTTAACTCCACAGGAATATCAGGGTTAATACCCTTTTTATTGATATTAGTACCGCTAGGAGGATAATAGCGAGAGATGGTAACCGCTAATCCCGAACCATCGGAAAGGGTATGTACTGATTGTACCGTCCCTTTACCAAAGGTGCGAGTTCCTACTAAGGTTGCTCTGCCGTTTTCTTGTAGTGCGCCTGCTAAAATTTCACTAGCACTAGCGGAGTAACCATCTACTAAAATTACTAGGGGTAAATCGGTGATCGCTGTACCATTGGCGAAAATTTCGCTATAACCACATTCTGCTTCTAAAGTAGTACAGGTTTGCGGTTGATCCAGGGTTTTGACGATCATTCCTTCTTGTAACCATAACCGCGCAATGTCTACACTAGCGTATAATAATCCCCCTGGATTCCCTCGTAAATCCAGGACAAATCCCGAGACTCCCGCCTCGGACAGATTTTCAATCGCTTCTTTCATTTGTTCGGCAGCGTGAGAGCTAAACTCATCTAGTTTGATATAACCTATGCGTTGCTCTCCTTCCTGTTTAACACTATAAGTTACAGAAGGTAACTCTATTTGGGCACGGGTAACGGTTATCGGTATGACTCCTTCTCCCTCTCGATAGATCTCTAGATTTAACTTGGTACCTACTTCCCCACGAATCGCTTCTGATGCTTGTTCAATACTCATCAGGATAGTACTTTTCCCGTCAATTCTTCTGAGGCGATCGCCCGGTCGAATTCCTGCTGCTTCTGCGGGAGAATTTTTCACTGGTTCTACGATTACCAATTCTTTACTTTTCGGGTCAATTTCGATAGTCACACCTATACCGGTTATCTCTCCAGAGGTTTGACTAGTCAGACTTTCAAATTCTTTAGGTTCTAAAAAACGTGTATAGGGATCTCCCAATTGTTTAAGAGTGTCGCGGATCATGCGATAAGCTTCCTCTGGAGAGGAATAATTACGATTGAGGAGTTCTTGTCTGACACGCAACCAATCAACGTGATTAAAATCTTGGTCGACGTATTCACTGTTGACAATTTGCCAAACTTCGTCGACGACGATCTTAGGGCTATCTTCTAGCTTAGCTTGAGCGACTTGAGGAGCAATTAGTAAGGAGCCAATAAATAGAGTAGTTAAAATCTGATCTGAACAAAGGAAGCTTTTGAAAAACTGGGTCATAACAGTCGTCTTTTAAGTTGAGTTTAGGGAAACAGGATCAGTCTAATCCTCTAACTTAGATTCTAGCTCAAACCGTTTTGTAAAATGTTAAACTAAGCGGGAAAGTCACCTCTTTGACTAGTCTTCAAAACCGTGGGTGAGACTTTCACATCAGTACCATTTCCTAAGCTTTTGTCTGTTCTAGTCTTTACATCGTGGCAATGTGCCTGTACTAGTTGAAGGTTGTCATAGGTATCTCTACCACCTAAGCATCTGGGTATTATGCGGAGAATCTTTCTGACGCGATTAGAAACAATCCCTGGAGATTTTGGGGTTTTTTAAACTGAGGAAAATCGGAAAGAATGGCTAAAAACAAACCCTCAAGAGGTTATGCTAGTAGAAAAATTATTTAAGCAATGAGTATCGAGGTTTCTATAGTAATTCCTATGTACAACGAAGAGCCTAATCTTGATTATCTCTTCGAGAGATTATTGGCTGTGGTCAACAACTTAGGAATAACTTACGAAATTATCTGTATCAACGACGGGAGTAAAGATAATACCTTAACCAAGCTACTGCAATATCATCAACGTTATCCTCTGATTAAAGTTATTAATCTTTCCC
>CALGKL010000159.1 GCA_937930495.1 uncultured Gloeocapsa sp. | reverse complement strand
TCCTTTGCACAGAAAACAACTATGTCTTTAGATTTGGTAGCTTTCCAGAACTTACTGGATAATACCTCGTTTTTCCTTCTTTTTTTGTCAATGTTGGTCTATTGGGTTGGGGCAAGTTTACCAAGTATCAGTTGGTTAAATCACTTGGGGACAATCCTAGTGGCGATCGCTAATCTCTGTATAGCTGCTTTACTAGGGGCTCGTTGGTTAGATGGAGGTTATTTCCCCTTAAGCAATCTCTATGAGTCTCTCTTCTTTTTGGCTTGGGGTGTAACTTTAATACATCTACTCACAGAAAGATGGGCTAAATTGCGTTTGGTGGGAGTCTTTACTACTCCTGTGGCTATGGGGATCACGGCTTTTGCTGCTTTATCGTTACCTCCTGAAATGCAACAATCTAGCCCTTTAGTTCCTGCTTTAAAATCTAACTGGTTGATGATGCACGTCAGCGTAATGATGCTGAGTTATGCAACTTTGATGGTTGGTTCGGTAGTGGCGATCGCTTTTTTAGTAGTTACTCGGGGACAAGGGATAGAATTACGAGGAAGTTCTGTGGGTACAGGGAGTTATCGTCGTCAAGTAACTGTCACCGAAACCTCTAATTTGGCTTTGGCTAACAGCAATAATTCAGTAGCTGGGGTACAAACCCTAACTCCGCCTACTACTACTACTTTGTTACTCTCCCCTGAGAAACTGAGTTTAGCTGATACCCTAGATAATATTAGCTATCGAGTTATTGGTTTAGGTTTCCCTTTATTAACCATTGGCATTATTTCTGGTGGTGTCTGGGCTAATGAAGCATGGGGATCCTATTGGAGTTGGGATCCTAAAGAAACCTGGGCTTTAATTACTTGGTTAGTATTTGCGGCTTATCTCCACGCGAGAATTACTAAAGGTTGGCAAGGGCGCAAACCGGCTATTTTAGCTGCAGCTGGCTTTGTGGTGGTTTGGGTTTGTTATCTCGGTGTTAATCTCTTGGGTAAGGGATTGCACTCCTATGGTTGGTTTTTCTGATGAATTCTGTTAACTGGACTCCCCTACACGCTAAAGTGCATCAAACTTTAGGTCAACGTCAATTACTACCCCAAGGTGCGCGGGTTTTACTGGCGGTATCGGGGGGACAGGATTCGGTTTGTTTACTCAAACTTCTGTCAGATTTACAATCCTATTGGCATTGGTCAGTAGCGATCGCTCATTGTGATCACCGTTGGTCTTCGGATCAGGGTATATCAGCTCACGTAGAACAACTCGCTACTACTTTTGCTTTACCTTTTTATTTAAAAGTTACTAGTCAAACTCTCCCCGAAAAGGAAGCGAGTGCGAGAGTTTGGCGTTATCAAGCTTTGGCTGAAATTGCTTTGAGTCAGGGGTTTACCCATGTAGTTACTGGTCACACCCAAAGCGATCGCGCTGAAACAATTCTCTATAATCTAATCAGAGGGTCCGGAACAACTGGACTTGGTTCTTTAAGTTGGGTACGTCCTCTGACTCCTGGTGTTAATTTGGTACGTCCTTTGCTTAATGTAGGACGCAATGAAACTTATCAGTTTTGCCAAGAATTAGCATTACCTATTTGGGAAGACAGAGTTAATCGGGATCTTAAATTTACCCGTAACCGTATCCGACAACAATTAATTCCCTATCTGCAAAAAGATTTTAACCCTCAAGTTGAAACCCATTTAGCCCAAACCGCAGAACTTTTAAAAACAGAAACCGACTTTCTCTCTGAAATTACTGAAAAAGTATTCCAAATAGTGCTCACACCTACTCAAGATGGTTTAAACCGTTTCTTACTTAGAGAAAATCATTTAGCCATACAACGTCGGGTTATCCAAAGATTTTTAACCGAAATTTTGCCCAAATCTCCTAATTTTGCCCAAATAGAAGCAGTGGTAAATCTGCTCAACGCTCCTAATCGCAGTAAAACTGCTTCTTTTCCCGGTGGTAATTACCTAGAGGTTGACCACGATTTCATTGTACTTAGACCTTAAATTTTTTGTAATTTGGGAAAAACCAGATCTTCCCTTTGACAAACAAAAGCGATAAACTGATCTACTAATTCAGAATTACGCCATCCTTTGATTGTTTCTGCAACGAGGATTTCTAAGGCTTGTTGTGGGGTAAAGGCTTGTTTATATGGTCTTTCTGTGGTTAAAGCGTGATAAATATCGACTACCTGAAATACTTGTGCCAACCAGGGTATATTAGCTCCTGCTAAGCCATCAGGATAACCGCTACCATCCCAACGTTCGTGGTGATGACGAATAATTGGGAGTATATCTAAACGATTTTGTAGGGGTTGACAGATTTTTTCCCCAACTAAAACGTGTTGATTGACTATTTCTCTCTCTGATTCGGTTAATTCTCCTTTTTTGAGCATGATCGACTCTGGTATGACTACAGTCCCAATATCGTGTAAATAAGCAGCATAGATCAGACTTTCGATTTGTTTAGAGTTTAGCTGCAGATATTTGCCAAATTCTTGGGCTAATACTGCTAATTTACCCACTGAAGAGGTATCATCTTGCCTAGGATTTTCGACAATTCCCGCTAGACGAAAGAGTACTTCTTCGGTTTCGTATAGGTTTTGATTGAGATGCTTTTGTTGAATCAGGGATTTGGCTCTACTGATTAATTCTAGACGCTCTATGGGTTTGACTAACAAATCATCGGCACCTGCTTCTAAAGATTGTAGACGACATTCCCTATCTCTACGCACGGTCATAAAGATTACAGGTATTAATGCTGTTGTCTCGCTATTTTTTAACTTTTGACAAATTTCTAGAGGATTTTGTTTAGCTAAAGTTAACTCTAAAAGAATTAAATCTGGGTTATGTTCTTTGACAAAATTGATTATATCGGTGTGTTGGTCGCCTTCAATGACTTCGTAGCCTTCAAAATTGAGCATATCCACTAAATTCAGACGACTAAAAGCGTTATCGTCTATAACGAGAATTTTTCCTTTAGTATCGTTTAGATGTCTTGTCATAGAATAACCTTGATGGCTAGAAACCTTGTTTTTTTCGGTTAAATTGTTCATGCTCTCACGAATACTCCTTAATTGTAAAATATTTTTTTGGAGTAAATAAATTGTTTGACAG
>CALGKL010000158.1 GCA_937930495.1 uncultured Gloeocapsa sp. | reverse complement strand
TGATATTCTTGAAACAATTCTTTGGCTTCTTGTTGGACAATTTCAGAATCAAAAAATCCCATAATTTTTGGCCTAAGTTAAACTAGATATCATTTATTTTAGGGCAAAGTCAAAAAGCAAAACAATACGGAAAACCCTATTATGTTTTTAGAACCTAAACGTCGTGAAATTGCTATGATTCTAGCTTTAGTTGGGGTGATTTCCCCAATTCCCCTAGCTGGATTACATAAGTTTTATTTGGGTCAACCTGTGTGGGGGTTGGTCTATTTGTTATTATGGTCAACCCCTATTCCACGTATTGCTGCAACTATTGATGCGGTGTGGTATTTTGTCCAAAATACCGAACAATTTGATTTTTGTTTTAATCAGAATCGGACCTCGACTAGTTCTCTGACTCTACTTCCGAATCATCCTCAGCAAGTCCAGGATCTCGCTACTACCCTTAGAGAATTGGATAAGTTACGGGAAGAGGGGTTAATTTCTGAGGGAGAATTTGAACAAAAGCGTCGCAAGTTACTAGAATTGCTGTAATGACTAAAATCGATGTTAATCGCGCTACAGTGGATGATTGGCTCCAATTACCTGGTCTTTCTATTCGCCAAGCTCAATATCTCGTAGAATTGGTGGCTATGGGGGTACAGCTCCTCTCCCTAGAAGATTTAGCAGCTGCTTTGTCTATCTCACTGACACAGGTAAAAGTCTGGGAACCCTATTTAGGGTTTTATTATTACGATGGAGATGAGATAGGGAGCCAAGTCAATCCTAATTTAGCTTCACCAGAACAATTAGGAACAATACCAGGAATTAATAGAGATTTGGCGATTAAAATCGTGGAAAATCGCCAAAAACAGGGCAAATACCGCAATTTAGTCGAATTTGCTCAACGTTTGGCTTTAGAAAAAGAGGCGATCGCTCAATTAATGCACTATTTACAATTTCGTTGACGTAAAATAAACTCAGCAATGGCTAAATCAACGGGAGTAGTCACCTTGAGATTGGTTTCTTCTCCTAAAACGATTTTAACGGGTAGATTACATTTTTCCAATAAAGCAGCATCGTCGGTGACTTCCCATCCCTGTTGCAGACCGTACTGATGACATTGTTTGAGAAGAGCCACCGCAAATCCCTGGGGGGTTTGAGCCGCCCAAAGTTGACGGCGATCTGGTGTGTCGATGATATAATTATTCTCATCGACTATTTTAATAGTGTCTTTGACAGGAATCGCGGCGATCAGAGCATCACAACTAGCTAAAGCTCGAGCGCAATTGTTAAATAAGTCAGGAGTAGCTAAACAACGAGCGCCATCGTGGATTAAAACTTGTGTAGCGGTCTGAGGAAGTGCTTGGAGACCATTATTAACCGATTCTTGACGAGTTTCTCCCCCAATAATTAATTTGACTGGTTTAGTTAGGTTTAAATTCTCAATAATTTTCTGGAAATCATCAAAGTCACAGGGTTGACCAATCACCCCAATCCAGCTAATCTCGGTTGCTGCTTTTGCAGCTAACAAAGTCCAAGCGAGTAAAGGTTGGTCTTGTAGGGTAAGTAAAAGTTTATTGCGATCGCTTCCCATGCGACGTCCTGAACCAGCAGCAGGAATTAATAAGTACATAATCTTCTCTAAATTTATTGAGATTAAAACAGAATTGAGAGTTCGGAGTTAGGGATTAAGAATAGTTAAGAATTAAGTATTTGTTTTCAATCCTATATTTTCTAGTCCCACACTCCACCACCTGTTTTTAGCCTCCTGCGGCAAAAGTAACCATAACGAGAATAGATAGTAAAATGCCTGGTGTCAGTAGAGTCAGAAGCAAGACTAATTCATGGGGTGTCATAGTAATCAAAAATCTTGATAGAGATAATTCTGACCTATTTTCACATGTTTAGTTCAGATTTTCCCGGGAATTTCAAGAAAATTTAAGGTGCTTGCCAGATTTTCTGATGGTAATCTTGCAAATTAGCATAGGGATCAACAGTGGAATGATCGTGATGGTGATGATGATCATGGTGATGGTGATGATGGTGATTGTTAATTGCACTGAGACGAAATTTACACATTTCACAATTCATCTGCACTTCCCCTAGTTGGGTCTCTAACTCGCGATCGCGTAAAATTTGTAACAACGGAGGTTCAATCCCCATTTCCGGGAGACAATTAATCAGAATATCGGGGTATTGTTGCTGTTGTTGATTAGCGATCGCGAAAATCTTCTTCACCAAGACACCAGTAAAGAGAAAATAGGGTAAAACGATAATGCGTCGAGGTTGATAGAGACGTGCCCGTTGAAAACCCATTTCCAAGCGAGGATGGGTAATACCAATAAAGCAAACTTCTACGTTTTGGTAATTACTTCCTTCCCAGATGATTCTAGCTAACTTATAAACATCCCCATTGGCATCAGGATCACTCGAACCACGTCCGACAAAAAGTAATACTGTTTCTTCCCTAGGAATCTGTTGGGGATTATGTTCGGGTAAATCTAATTCGGCTAAACGTTTTTGCCATAGGTTAACAATTTCAGGTGTAATACCAAAATGACGTCCATAATGAAATTTTAGCTGGGGATGCTCTAGACGACAGCGATCTAATTCGTTAGTAACATCAAACTTGTTGTGTCTAGCGGCAAATAACAGAATAGGTAAAACAGAGATTTCGGTGTATCCTTGGGCTATACATTCAGCGACACCATCAGCAATGGTAGGCGTAGTTAACTCAAGAAAACAAGGTATAACAGCTCTAGAAGGGTCAAGTTCATGATAAACTCGAGCAAAATCTAGGAAAGCTTGGCGTCCCTCGGTACTTTTAGTCCCATGACCAACAAGTAATAAGGGACGAAGGAGGGTGAGAGGGGGGAGTTTGAGATCAAACAATGACATTAAAGTAAATTACTCCTAGAGTAAACTGTCTATGTATTCTAATCAATCTCGGTTAAATAAGAAATCCTAGGGTAGGGGATTGGTGGAGAATAGAGAATTAATCCCTCATTCTCTCTTTACCGTGAACTCAGATTATATTAGTGCTAGCAAAACCCATCTATTATTGATTTACTCGCCCAAAACCAAACAGAAAACCTTAGATCTCCAAATTGAAGACACTAACCGTATTTAACACGTGAGCGAGAAGTCCCCACGGCTGCTTTTGCCTGGGGATGTAAGGGAACACCTTATATTAGTACTCTATACTTTGATTTTGTATATATTTTTTGAGAACGCCTAAACTAACACCACCAGTAGAAGAAACAAAATATGAGCTTGACCAAAACACAGGTTTCCAATAATACTGTTTTATGTGCTCCTCAAATTCTTTTCTAATGACCATGCTTGACGCTGACTTAAGAGACTTTATTAAAGTTGAAATATTGTTGTTAGGAGCTAAATTAACCAACAAATGGCAATGGTCTGACTCACCATTAAATTCTACTAGTATCGAATTATTGCGATCGCAAACATCCCTAAATATAGTTTTAAGTCTATCCATTATCTCAAGTGTAATAACTTGCCTCCTATATTTAGTTACCAGTATTATGTGCAAGTGAATACAAAAAACAGCATGAGAGCTTTTTCTTAATTTGGTTGACATTTGCCTAAGTGATTAGTTTATTGAGCTAAGTCTAGTACAGTAGAAAATACTATGGCTACCAAACAGATTCTTTTTCAGCTATACCCAAATAAAACACAGGAAACCAAGCTGCATTATTGGCGCAAACTTCATTGCCTTCTATATAATGCTGGTGTTGCCAATCGTAAAACACAATATCAAAAATTTGGTCAAAGCGGGTTGACTATTTTGAGCAACAAAACTGTTTACCTGAGTTTAAAAAAGTGTGGACTGAATATGTCGAATTAGGTAGTGTGCGCATTACAAGCTACACTCAAACGCGTTGATTTTGCTTTTCAGAGATTTTTTAAGCTTAAGTCTGGTTATCCAAAATTCAAAAAATCTAGATATTACAGAGGATGGACTTATCCTGGTAAAGCGGGATGGAAAATAGAAAGTAGTGGTCATCATGGTCACTTAACTCTAAGCAATCTAGGAAGAATGCAAATCAGAGGGAAAGCTAGAGATTGGGGAATACCCAAAACCTGTACGATTATTTTTAAGCAAGGTAAATGGTTT
>CALGKL010000157.1 GCA_937930495.1 uncultured Gloeocapsa sp. | reverse complement strand
CGGGCTGTATAGGTCGTCCATCAGACAAGTCAAGGATTCTAGACACAGCTATCTGCTCTCCCGGTTCTAATCCTGAGATAACCTGATAAGCTTGACCTTGGATTGGTCCGACTTGAATTGGTGTTTGTTTAGCGACTAAACCAGAATCTGTTTCTTGGGCGACAAAAACGAATTTTTGATTACCGAGGGTAGAAACAGCGATCGTTGGTACTAATATTCCTGGTTGTTCATTCCAGATAATTCTGACAGTCACAAATTGTCCATCGCGGAGGATACCATCATTAGGAAAAGTTACCTTAGTGAGGATACTTTGAGTAGCTTGATCTACATTAGGAGAGATAAAAGTGATTTTTCCTGTCACACCTTCTGCTCCCGTTTCACTGTCGATAATTTCCACCGGAAGACCTAACTTTAATAAAGACCTTTGCTCAACGGGTACAGAAATACGTAAATCGAACTCTCGGTTATCAGTCAAAGTAGTTAAAGTTTGACCAACATTGACAAAATTACCAGCTTGGGGGATATAATCACCCACCACACCATCAACAGGTGCGAGGACTTGGTTATCACCTAAACTGACTCTAGCTACCCCTAACTCTCCTTCAGCTGCTGCTACTTGGGCTTGGGCGCGAGCAATATTAGCTTTAGCTTGTTCAATACCTTGTATAGCTGCTTGTAATGCTTGTTCTTGGGCGTTGATGGTTTTTAGCTGAGCATCTACAGCAGCTTGGCTAGTTTTTAACTCGTTGGTGCGATTATCTAATTCTTGTTGGGAGACTACCCCTTCTCCTACTAAAAACTGCGTACGCTCAAAGTTAGTTTTCGCTAAATCCAGGTTAGCGTTAACATTTTCTAATTCAGCTTTAGCTCTAAGTAAATTAGCCTCTGCTTGGGCTTTTTGGGCTTCAGCTGAGATTAATTGGGATTGAGTAGCGGCTAAATCGGCTTTAGCTGATTGTACCCTCGCTTCTCTAGCTTTGACTTCTTCTTGCTGTTGTTCTGGTTCTAGTAAGATTAAAGGCGTCCCCTTCTTCACAATGGTTCCACTAGGTACGAGTATTTGCAATACACGACCACTGATTCTCGGTGCGACATCAACTCGGCGAGTAGCTTCCAGACTACCCACAAATTGGCTACTATTGACTAGAGTAGTTTGTTCAAGGGTTTCTAGTTTAACGGGTATGGGTTGGGGTGCGGTTGCTTGGTTTGGTTCTTGAGCACAACTGGTGGTAAAAATAACAGCAGCACTAAATAAACTCGCGTATAGTTTGATTTTTCCCATGGGTGTTTTTTCTGATTATCCTAAATTATTTTAGTGAAAATAAATGTATTCTCCTAATTTAGCTTGAGAATAGGTGAGTGAATCGATGATCTCACCTTGGGAATTGAGTAAATTGATAGTATCTCCGTTGTTGTTGAGAGTCATTTTTTGTCCGTTGCGTTTAATTTCCTTTTTTTCTCCAGGTTGGAGAATCCCTAATTCGTTTAAATCCCAGGTGGTTTGAGCGCGATCGCTCAGTTGCCATCCCTTGAAGTCCACAGCAGAGTTACTATAATTACCGATGATCACTGCTTCGTTAATGGTTTCTTCTCCTTCTGGATGTGGTAAAAGGGCGATAATAACTACAGAATTGTTAGTTAGGTTATTGCTAACAGGAGTGATGGAGATTTCTGCAGCAACGGGATAATGATCGGAGTACCCGCGATTGTTTTTCTCACAAACCGGTTGATTTATCCACAAAATATCAGAATTTCCCCGCCACTTTTGGGCTTTATTCCCTAAAAAGATAAAATCGAGAATACCATCGTATTTAGAATTACACTGTGTTCCTGTTTTGGGACAATTTCCCCTGCTTAAACAAGAAGGTTTCAACCAGATAAAAGTATCATCGGACAAGAAAATATCCAAAGCTCGATTACCTTTTTGATTAGAGAGAGAGAAATCAAAGTTATAATCTCCCACAGCGATAATGGGGAGTCCTTGCGATCGCCCCCAGTTGCGAAAATTTTCCGCTTGTAACTCTCGTTTGGCGACATCAGCACGATTAAAGTGGTTAACTACGAATAAGAACTCTTGATTGTTGGGTTTAAACTTGAATTTAGCTACTAAAGGTGCGCGATTTCCTCCTATATTAGCTATTTCTCGACTATCGATTAATTGTAATCTTTGACTATTGAAGACGATTTGTAGGCGATCGCTTCCTCCGGTTGTTCCCAAGATAGATTGATAATCGGAGCTTCCCTTCCCGATAGCGAGAGTAAAAACCTCTGCATCCAAATTATTCCCCACCTCTGTTAAACCCCAGATATCAGCGGGGGGGATTGACTTAAGATCTTCGGCGACTAAACGTGGGTTAGTCTTGTCGGGAGAATTAGACTCAACATTATAGGTTATTACCCTGAGTTTTTCGGCTTTAACTGAACAAGCATTTAAACCCAAAACAAGCAGAATTAGGAGTAAATATGGCCAAATTTTCACTGCTTTAATTACTAAGTGTAACATCAATATACTTGAAATTAAGAGTCTTCGCAAGAGCCTGTTTTAATTTTGTAAAGTTATTGTAAAGTTAGAGATAAGGTTATAAAAAAGTTAAGATCTCCCCCTCCTGAAGCCTAATTTAGGAAAGAATTGACGCTATAAAGGCTGAGTAAATGTATGTCCAAGAGAAAAAAGAAATTTTCCTGCGGTCATCGAGGATATGGTCAAATTTGCCATCAATGCGCTGCTGAACAATCCGAGAAAGAAAAAAAGAAAAACCGTAAAATAGAATGGGAAGCAAGTTTTGCTCATGATCCTATTGATTTAAGCGCACTACCTAAAAAAGTTGTCTTAAAAGCACGTACGATTATCAATGGTTTGCAAAATCACAAAAACTACCGAGATTTTCATGGTAAGCGTCTTAGACACGATCGCTTTATTATCAGCATACCAGTCACCCGTAATTATCGTTTAATTTGTCGAGACTATGGCAACTTTGTCAATCCTGAAGCGGTAGTTTCCCATGAAGATTACAATGTATGTAAACCAGGAGGTTGATTTCAATATAGAAAAAAATGCAAATTTATTTAGATTATAGTGCCACCACTAAACCCTGTACAGAAGCGATCGCCCTAGTACGAGAAATCTTCGAGCTAGAGGGTAACGCCTCGAGTTTACACTCTTGGGGGGAAAAAGCAGCGATCGCCCTGGAAACAGCGCGTCTACAAGTCGCCGAATTAATCAACGCACAACCGACAGAGATTATCTTTACTTCAGGGGGAACAGAAAGTAATAATCTGGCTATATTCGGAGTAGCTAGACAATATTCTAAGCCTCAACATATCATTATTTCTAGTGTAGAACATCCCGCCGTTAGTCAACCAGCCCAAATCTTAGCCCAATCAGGATGGGAAATCACCCAATTACCCGTTAACCCTCAAGGGAGAATCAATCCCCTCGATTTAAAAGCAGCCATCAAACCGAATACCGTACTAATCTCCATTATCTACGGACAAAGTGAAATCGGTACCCTACAACCGATAACCGAATTAGCCCAAATAGCCAGAAATAATCAAATTTTATTCCATACAGATGCAGTTCAAGCCGCAGGAAGAGTAGATATCAACGTAGAAACCCTAGGGGTTGATTTACTCTCTATTTCCAGTCATAAACTCTATGGACCACAAGGAGTAGGAGCATTGTATATCCGTCGGGGAGTGCATCTAGAACCCCATTTATATGGAGGTTCCCAAGAACAAGGTTTACGTCCTGGTACTCAACCAGTAGCAATTATCGCCGGATTTGGCATAGCAGCAGTAATCGCTAAACGAGAATTACCCAGAGAGTCACAACGTTTACGACAACTACGCGATCGCCTTTTTGCTAACCTAGCCGATTGTCCCTATCTTATCCCCACCGGCGATAGAATCAATAGGTTACCCCATCACGTCAGTTTTATCCTTAATCCCAACTATTTTGACCAGAAAGTGACCGGTAAAACCATCGTCCGTCAACTTAATCTCGCCGGAATCGGTATAAGTTCTGGTTCGGCTTGTCAAAGTGGTAAACTCAATCCTAGTCCAATTTTATTAGCCTTGGGTTATACTCCGGCTGAAGCAATCAGAGGAATTCGTCTGACTTTAGGCAAAGATACCCAAATTGCTGATCTAGATTGGACAGCTATGGTCTTAAAACAAATTCTCCAACGTCTCCAACCTCAATTACTCACAGTTTAACCTATGTCTGTACCCCAAACTTTAGAAGAAGCAATTGCCAACGCCAAAACCGCAGTCAAAGCAGCTATCGCTGATGGTTGTCAACGTGTACAAGTAGAACTTGTTATCCCAGAAATAGCCCTACAAGCTCAAACTCTCGCTTTGGAATTTACCACCATCTTCTCTGAATATGGCTCAGGTTTAAAGGTAGTCTTCCCGGATACAGGAGCAGCAGCTTTAGCCCGTCGGGATTGGGGTGAAACTACCTTTAAAATTACCGATATCGGTACATCTCGCAGTCCCGTAGAGCGGAGAATTAGTGATAGTGATCAACTATTTTTAGTAGTCTCCCCCTCCGCGGTAGAAGTAAATCAAGTCGAAAAACTCTGTCATCTCGCGGGCGATCGCCCTGTGGTCCTACTCATCCCCCAACTCGAAGACGTCTCTATAGTAGGTATTGGTCTAGCAGCTCGTCAATTGCGCGAACGTTTCCTCAGTACCCTCGAATCCTGTTATTATTTTAGACCCCTCGAAGGCGCAGCCGTAATTAGAGTTTATCCTGGATCTTGGCAGGTTTGGGTAGAAACAGCAGATCATGACTATCGCTTACTCTGTGAACAATCACAAAAACCTATGGGAGAAGCTCTAGAAAGGATCTTAACTCAACCTGGTACCTCAGAAGATACTCCCTCTCCTCCAGGTTTAACTAAGAAAAAATCGGGTTTACTCGGTAGTTTACAACAATTTCTCAAAGCTTTAAGTCAATAAATTTCGGCTATGTTATAATCAAGTTTAAACTTATCCTGGTTAGTCTTGAGCAACTCTCGGAAAACAAAAATCTTAAGAGAATATGGTATCGATTATCTTTACCATATAACCTCTGTGGCTAATCTAGACTCAATTTTATTCCGTGGTCTTCTCTCTCATCAATACCTTGAGAAACACAACCTTAAATATACCGATATCTCTCACTCTCAAGTACAACAACTCCGAGACGTTAGAATCATCAAGGGGATTCCTTTACATCAATACGTTCCCCTTTATTTTAATCCCAAAAACCCGATGTTATTCCTGCGTCGGTCTTATCAAACTGACTTAATTATCCTCGGAATTGATCCTCAAGTCCTATTTCAACCCTACACCATTTTTAGCGATGGCAATGCAGCTTCTGAAAAAACAACCTTCTATGACGCTAATCTCACCAATCTACCTCACTTAAATTGGGAAATAATCCTTAACTCCTCTAATTGGAGTAATCAACCAGACGGAAAGAGAATCAGATGTGCTGAAGTTTTGGTTTATCCCAGAATAGCAGTAGCTAAAATTCTCAAGATTTTCTGTTACAACCAAGAAACCCTCAGTAAACTACAACATCTCCCAATCACCATAGAAGTTAACCACCACCTCTATTTTTAGCCCTAATGTTACAAG
>CALGKL010000156.1 GCA_937930495.1 uncultured Gloeocapsa sp. | reverse complement strand
TATAAAGAAGCAACCATCGCTGGTGCGAAAGGAATCGCTTATATTCGGGTTCGGGAAGAAGGAGAAATCGATACCATCGGTGCGATTAAAGATAATTTAACAAGTGAGCAAAAAGAAGAGATTTTAGCGAAAACCAAGGCTCAACCAGGACATTTACTCATTTTTGTCGCGGGAGAACCAAATATCGTCAACAAAGCTTTAGATCGCTTACGCTTATTCATCGGCGCCGAATTAGGGTTAATTCCCCAAGACCAAATTAACCTCCTCTGGGTTACGGATTTTCCCATGTTTGAATGGAATGAGGAGGAAAAAAGACTAGAAGCCTTACACCACCCCTTTACCGCTCCCTATCAGGAAGATCTAGAGGATTTAGCCAACGCTAGAGCCCAAGCTTATGATTTAGTCTTCAATGGTGTAGAGATTGGAGGAGGAAGTTTGCGTATCTATCAAAAGGATATACAGGAAAAAGTCTTTAAAACCATCGGTTTATCGCCACAGGAAGCCCAAGATAAATTTGGGTTCCTCTTAGAAGCTTTTGAATATGGCGCCCCTCCCCATGGTGGGATCGCTTATGGTTTAGATCGTTTAGTGATGTTACTCGCCCAAGAAGACTCCATCAGAGATGTAATCGCTTTCCCGAAAACTCAACAGGCAAGTTGTTTACTCACCGAAGCACCAGCCTCGGTCAGCGATAAACAGTTAAAAGAGTTGTACATTGCTTCAACTTACCAACCAGAGGAAAAAGACTCAAAAACTTGATTTCCTTTACCTTCTAGTCAATTACTCCCGAGAAAGACTAATTCAGCAATTGTTGAGGACCAATCTGTGCTCTCAGCATAAAACCGGAAGTAGGACCCTAATCCCTCTCCCTCGGAAGATGTGGCTTGGTAAAAACCTCTATAGTGAGTAAATTAATTAGAATAAACTAGCGTCGGTGATGACCTCGTCTGTGATGTTATTATTGAGCCTGATCTAGAGTAATAATCATAGCGAGCGCCATTTCTCAAAACCATCCCTCAACCTGTAGATGGTGAAAACTGATATATTTGGCTAATTACTGTATTTTTATTCATAAAATGAATAAACCACTCTCTACTTGGGTACAACGCCTTATAGACGCCAGTTTTCTCTTAGGACAAGTTACCCTTCACATTATCAAGGGAAAAATCCATAAACGCAATACCCTAGAACAAATGGCCATAGTCGGTCCGGAGTCTTTAGTCATTAGCCTCATTACCGCAGGCTTTGTGGGGATGGTATTTACAATTCAAGTAGCGAGAGAATTTATCAATCTAGGTGCAACTACAGCGGTAGGAGGAGTATTAGCGATCGCCCTGTCTCGAGAACTTGCTCCTGTTTTAACCGCGGTGGTCATTGCGGGTAGAGTGGGTTCAGCTTTTGCGGCTGAGATAGGTACTATGCGGGTAACCGAACAGATAGACGCCCTTTATATACTTAAAACCGACCCCATTGACTATTTGGTGATACCTAGGGTAATCGCCTGTGGTTTAATGTTACCGATATTGACAATCTTATCTTTAGTTACGGGCTTAATAGGAGGCTTATTAGTATCGGGAAGTTTATATAAGATCGATTATGCGATTTTCCTCAATTCTATTCATAATTTTCTCGTGGTTTGGGACCTATTGAGTGCGATGCTTAAATCTGTGGTTTTTGGGACGTTAATCTCGATTATTGGTTGTAGTTGGGGTTTAACCACCAGAGGAGGAGCAAAAGGAGTCGGTCAATCTACCACAACCTCTGTGGTTACTTCCCTATTAGCCATTTTTATTGCTAACTTCTTCTTATCTTGGCTAATGTTCCAAGGTGTAGGAGATAGTACGATTAATCAGCTTCAAGTAGGAGCTTCGGCGCCGAAAGAAATACTATATAATACCTCACCCCTAACTCCTCACTCTTTACTCTCCACCAACAACCACATCACGAATGCGTAAACTAGGTCCACCACAACCTACAGCTAAACCACTTTGTCCACCTTTACCACAACCCCCCGACTCATCCCAGGAAAAATCATCTCCTATAGCTTCGATTTGGGCTAGAGTTTTAAAAACATTACCTGAGAGAGTCACATCTTTAACCGGTTCAGCGATTTGACCCTGACGAATCATCCAAGCTTCTCCCGCGGTAAAAGTAAACATTTCCCCGTTGGTCATTCCCCCCAACCAATTACGGGCGTATATTCCGGTTTTGATCTCACTGAATAAATCAGCAACAGGAGTCTTCCCCCTTTCGATCCAGGTATTGGTCATACGTACGAGGGGAGGATAATGGTAATTGAGACAACGTGCATTGCCTGTGGGTTTTTCCCCTAATTTGCCAGCGGTTTCACGAGAGTGCAAACGTCCTACCAAGACTCCATCCTGGATTAATTGGGTAGTGGTAGCTGGTGTCCCCTCGTCATCGTAATAGTAACTACCTCGATGTCCAGCAGGGGAAGCACCATCAAAGATTTGTAACTCTAAAGGACCAAATTTTTTCCCTAGAGTCATAACCTCCAATAAGTCCGGATTTTCATAGAGCATATCCGCTTCAGAAAGATGTCCAAAGGCTTCATGTACGAATAATCCCGTCAAAATAGGGTCAATAACCACAGTATAGATATCCCCCCGTACCGTTGGTAAGTCTAAAGCAGCTACGGCGCGCTCAGCAGCGCTACGCACTTGAGCATCAAGGTTTTCTAAGTCATGATAACTCAAGCGTGAACCGGTGGTTTCTCGACCAGTTTGGACTTGGTCTTCCTTTCTCGCTGTAGCAGTAAAGCGCATTTCTAAATCTGACCAGGATTGTTCAATCATTGCGCCTTCGGAATTGGCGATGATCACTTTTTGGTTGATGTCCCTATAAGCAACGGAAGTAGTAGTGATCCTAGGGTGATAACTGCGCAAAATCTCGTTATAGCGATCGCAGAGTTCTTTTTTTTGTCCGAGAGGGATTAAACTAGGATCAACTCCCACTAGAGGTAAAGAACAATTAACCCTCACAGGCTCAACTGCAGCTAAAATCGTTTCCTCATCCCCTACCAATTTCGCCGCGGCGATCGCCCCTTCGATTTGACTAGCTAAACTAGAGAGGTCATTAAAACTAGCAAAACCCCACCCTCCTCGATGACAGACTCTTACCTGTCCACCAACAGAGATAGCTTCGCTGAGGGTTTCAATTTGATTATTCCTCAAAACCAGATGACTACCGCTGGATTCTTCAAGGCGAATAGCCAAAAAATCAACACTTTGGCCATAACGCCTAATTAATTCATCGAGACGATCCTTAATTTCTAGCATAAATTTCAATACAATAAAAGAAATGTTAAGTTTTAGTCAATAATTCTAGGAGATTTTAGCTTCTGTGCTGCAACGTTTCAAGCAAGACCTAAAAAATGACCTGATTGCAGGACTTTTAGTAGTGATCCCTCTAGCTACTACGATTTGGTTAACCTATACGATTGCCACCTGGGTGATCAACTTTTTAACCCGTATCCCCAAACAAATCAACCCTTTTGATACCCTGAACCCCATCTTAAC
>CALGKL010000155.1 GCA_937930495.1 uncultured Gloeocapsa sp. | reverse complement strand
ATTGATATTAGGATTACCGATGGGAGTGATCAAGACTTGTTGGGTTTCGATCGCTTGATCTCCTGCTTGTAACCAGGGTTTACCTTCTATTTCCCGAATTTGGGAGATTGAAGAAGCGTTATAGATTTTGATTCCTTGGCTTTCGAGAATAGCTTGTAAGATTCTGGAAGCTTCAACATCTACTTGAGGTAAAATTTGTGCAGATGGGGTGATGAGATTAACCTGTTTACCCTGTCGATGTAATAATTGGGCTAATTCTATGGTGTTGACGCTATCACCGATAATGGTTAACTCATTAGGTAATTGAGTCCAGTTTTGTCGTTGCCATAGAGAAAGACTAGTTAAATATTGAATATTTTCTAAACCATCAAGAGGGGGTAAAGCAGGTTGAGATCCTGTAGCGAGTAGATAGCGATGGGATTTTAATTTACGTTTTTCTACCACTACAGCTAAAGAGGGTAAACGGACAAATTCCGCTTCTCCCGTGAGGATATCGACTCCTTGGGCTGCTAAGATACTGAGGTTATTTTCTTCTTTGAAGCGTAATTCTCGACTCAAATTGGAGTCAAAAAAAGAATTTAGTTGATAGAGGTGTCTATTTAACCACAAATCATCCGGTTTATTAGACCAGACTAAAGCTATACGACCGGGAAATCTAGTCGCTTCCGAAGCAGCGAATAAAGCCTCTGGAGTATTACCAATAATCACTAGGTCATATTCTACTGACATTGGGACAAAGCGGTAATTAACCTATGGTTTGATTCAGGAGAAAGTATAGCGACGCGGAAGTAATCTTCTCCTAATTCGGGGAAACTCAGACAATCACGAATCAAGATTTGATCCTGTTGCAGTAGTTTTTGTTGCAATTGTGAACCTGGTATAGAGGTTTTGATGAGAAGGAAATTAGCTTGACTCGAGAGAGGTTGAAATTGTGGTAAAGATTCAATAGCGGTAAATAACTGTTGACGAGAAGTAGTTAACCATTTCCATGTTTGTTGTTGAAAGGGGGTATCTTCTACAGCAGCCAGAGTAGCGGCAATAGCTAGACTATTAACGGGCCAAGGATCGCGCCATTGTTGCCAACGTTGTAGACGCTCAGGATTAGCGATCGCATATCCTATGCGCAAACCTGGTAAACTATAAAATTTGGTCAAGGAACGTAAAACTACTAAATTGGGGTATTTGGCCACCCATTCAATCAGACTTTGAGATTGAGAAGGTGGTAAGAAATCCATAAAAGCTTCATCTACCACTACTAAACCGAAGTTTTCTACATAGGGTAAAAGGTTTTCACGGGAGAATAATTTTCCACTAGGGTTGTGAGGATTATTAATGATTAACCCTTGGGATTTAGGGGAGATAGTCTCTATTTGCCAATTACCCGTAATCAAATCTAACCCACAGGGATTAATTGTCGCCCCAAAGGTTTTTAAAGCCCTTAGATAATCCCCAAAAGCGGGAGTTAGGACATAAGTACTAGTTAATTGACTTAATTCCCAAGCCGCCCAGGTGAGTAATTCTGCTGAACCATTACCGGGTAGAATGTAGTCCGGTGAGATTTGGTGCCATTGTGCCAAGACCTGTTTTAATTGGGGGTAATCAGGATCGGGATAAGTTTTGATCCTTTCGAGATCAGCTGTAATCGCCCTAAGTACACTCATGGGTGGCCCTAGGGGATTGATACTCGCGGAAAAATCCCTAATCAAAGAGGTTGGGCAATTGGCGATCGCACTTGCCCAATTTAAATTGCCTCCATGATTTGGTCTTGTCACAATTAACTATTCTGCTTTGGGGGGGGCTACTTTTTCCCGAAATTGTTTACCCGCAGAGAAAGCGGGAACTTGGGTAGCGGGTATATCCATTTTTTCACCAGTTTTGGGGTTACGTCCTTCTCTAGCTTTGCGTTCCCTGCGTTCAAAGGAACCAAATCCTACTAAAGTTACTTTATCCCCTTCTGACACTGCTTCCATAATGGTTTCAAAGGTGGCTGTAATAACTGCATCAGCATTTTTTTTGCTGACTGATGCCATTTTAGCAACTTGATCTACTAATTCGCCTTTATTCATTTGGTAATCTCCTATCTAGTTTGTGAGTCTGAATCGCTGAAACTGAGACAAACTCTGTGTTTAACTGCAATATTCTAATCAAAGTCTGACCCTTATGGATCGCTGAAACCTTGATTTTAACTGAATTAGAGTCCAAAATAGCTATTTATTACAAATATTTTACATATTCAAACCCTTATTACGTCTAGGTTTGAGACATTTTGCTAATTTCTGTTAAAAATAATGAAGTTTAGCCTAATTTTTCTCTAGCTAGGGGAGTAGCTAACTCGGGATAACCGGCTTTGATCAAAGCTTCATCTCGAATTCGACAAGAGTCACACAACCCACAGGGTTCTGTATCACCTTGGTAACAAGACCATGTTTCGGAAATGGGAACACCGAGGGCGATCGCTTTTTGGACGATTTCTACTTTAGTTAAGGCTACTAGGGGAGCGATTAATTGTGGGGCTTTTCCTTCGATCCCTACTTTTGAGGAGAGATTAGCTAAGCGTTGGTAGGCTTGGAGGTATTCGGGACGACAATCGGGGTAACCTGAGTAATCTACGGCGTTAATTCCTAAATAAATAGCTTCTGCTTGTTTGGCTTCAGCGAGAGAGAGGGCGATCGCTATAAAGACCGTATTCCTTCCTGGTACATAAGTTATGGGGATTATCCCTGGTTTGACTCCATCTTGGGGTAAATCTTGTTGGGGATCGGTTAAAGCCGAGCCTCCCCATTGGGCTAAATTAACATCAAGGGTGTAATGTTCTATTATGCCTAGGCTTTGGGCTATTTTTTGGGCTGCTAGTAACTCTTTGTGATGACGTTGCCCATAATTAAAGGAGAGGGCGATCGCTTGATATCCTTCTTCAAGGGCGATCGCTGCTGCTGTAGCCGAGTCTAACCCGCCTGAGAGTAAAACTACTGCTTTAGTCATTGCTTACCATGTCGACGTTGATGCCATTGCCACGCGTGAGTTACAATAGTATTTAAATCGGGATATTGAGGATTCCAACCCAGTAGATTACGGGCTTTGGCACTACTGCCAATCAGAATTGGTGCATCCCCGGCACGGCGATCGCTTTCAATTACTGGTATATCTCTTTGGGTTACTTGTTTAGCGGTTTCGATTACTTCCCGCACCGAAAAACCATTACCATTACCTAGATTGAATACCTCACTTTGACCACCATTTAAGAGATATTCTAGTCCTAAAACGTGGGCACTAGCTAAGTCGTTAACGTGGATATAATCTCGTATAGCTGTTCCATCTTTAGTCTCGTAATCTGTCCCAAAAATAGATAGTGAGGACCGTTTTTGTAAAGCTGTTAATAAGGCTAAAGGAATTAGATGAGTTTCGGGTTGATGATCTTCCCCTAATAAACCACTTGGATCTGCTCCTGAAGCGTTAAAATAGCGAAAAGCGACGGATTTTAAGCCATAAGCAAGATCCAAATCCCCTAGAATCTGTTCTACCATATTCTTGCTACTAGCATAGGGACTTAAGGGGTTGCGGGGGTGATTTTCGGTCATGGGGATCTCTTGAGGCATCCCGTAAATCGCACAAGTTGAAGAGAAGACGAATTTTTTGACCTGGGCTTGTAGCATTGCTTCTAACAAAGTTAGAGTCCCTACTACGTTATTGCGATAATATTCTATGGGTTTTTGTACCGATTCTCCTACCGCGATATAAGCGGCAAAGTGCATTACTGCTGCTATTTCCCGACTAGCGAATAATTGATCTAAAAAAGGGCGATCGTTAGTATCGCCCACAATTAACTCTACTTTTAAAACTTCTTTGACTATTTCTGGATGTCCATAGGAGAGATTATCGAGTACTATCACCTCGTATCCGAAATTTTTCAAAGCCAAAACTACATGAGAGCCAATATATCCCGCACCACCTGTCACTAAAATTGTGGGTTTATTGCTCACTATTTCCTATCTCCTTGAATTGCTCTATTTTAAGATAACATCAAAATAGACTCAATTCTCGGCATTCTTTTTCTAACATACTAACTAATTCTAGATCACCTCTAGCTTGAGCT
>CALGKL010000154.1 GCA_937930495.1 uncultured Gloeocapsa sp. | reverse complement strand
GGTTCCAGAAGCAGGGGCTAGGCACAGAATTACTGCGCCGTTTAGTCGCCATTGCCCGATCGGAGGGCATTTCCCAAATTGAGGCTTATATGCTGCCAACTAATGTAGCAATGCGCAAAATCTGTGAGCGTCTGGACTTTGACTTTGCCCAAAAGTCCGAGAATGGCATGTTAAAGGCAGTCCTGAACATTGGATCAAATTAGATGCGGGAATTTTACTCGACGTAAGTCCTGTATTAACTCATCCAAGGCAACCTACAGGAGAATTCGATTCTCTACAAGGAGGTAGATACTTTTTTATGTAGTCCAGAACTGCAAATAAACCTTCTCTCGTTTTGAGATTTGTAAACGCAAAGGGCTTTTCTCCCCTCATTTTTTTCGCATCTCTCTCCATAACTTGTAAATCTGCGCCAACAAAGGAAGCAAGGTCTATCTTGTTAATGACTAAAAAATCTGACTTAGTAATACCTGGACCTCCTTTACGAGGGATTTTATCTCCTGCTGCCACATCAATTACAAAAATTGTGATGTCAGCCAACTCAGGACTAAAGGTCGCTGCCAAATTATCTCCCCCACTTTCCACAATGATCAAATCCAAGTCTGTGAATCTCTTTTCTAACATAGCAATAGCCGACAAGTTAATAGAAACATCATCGCGGATAGCAGTATGGGGACAACCGCCAGTTTCTACCCCTTCAATGCGATTGGGACTGAGTGCCCCCGATCGAGTTAAAAATTGTGCATCTTCTTTGGTGTAAATGTCATTGGTTACAACAGCGATACTGTATTCTTTAGATAGAACACGGCATAGTGATTCAGCTAAAGCTGTTTTCCCAGAACCAACTGGACCAGCTATTCCAAGCCTAAGTGCATTCATAGTTACATTACCTCTTAAAAAACATGCTAAAATACTAGCAAATTCTTAGTGTCGTTAAAATAGTATAAATTATCAACATGCCCACCTATTCAGCAGTTGTCTTACCTCAATCGGCAAGTTATGTAAAAGATGGCATCCTAGAAGTTTCTGCTGAAGATAGAGCCAGAACTATCATAAACTGGGAAAAAACAAAAGGGGAACTGATTCCCTTACAGTTTCCCCGTGGCAACCACTTACGGGCAGGAGACTATATTCAAATCACAGAATTATCTCTAATTTTACAAGTTGTAGCTAAGGCAGAGCAAGTATTAACTATCACAGCGGCAGACTCTAAGGCTCTGCTAAGGGCTGCTTATCATTTGGGTAATCGCCACGTCCCCCTAGAAATTAATTCCTCTTGGTTACGATTGCATCCTGACCCTGTAATTGAAAAAATGTTATTGGATATGGATGTAACAATCACTCCCGAAATAGTCCCTTTTATGCCCGAGTCTGGTGCCTATCAGCATCACCATTAGATATGAGATTATGTCCTTATTAGCATTACTGCAGTTATCAAGTCCCCAACTACCTGTCGGTACCTACAGTTATTCCGAAGGAATTGAATTTTTAGTTGAGAAAGGAGTTATTTATGATCATCTTTCTCTAGATTACTGGTTGAGACAAGAGTTAAATTATGGTTCAGTTAGGATTGACTGTGGTATTTTAGTCAGGACTTATCAGAATATTCCTACCGAGAATCTGAGCAAAATTAGAGCTTGGAATAAATGGCTTTCAGCCCAAAGAGAAAGTGAAGAATTACGTTTTCAAAATTGGCAGACGGGCAATGCTTTAATTAAGTTATTTAATGATATTTGTGCCACTGAAAAGAATAGCTACTCCGAATTAGAACCTTGCAATTTTACTGTTGCTTTTGCCATAGTTGCTTACCATTGGGGAATAAGTCTATCCGATGCTGTGAGTAGCTTTTTATTCGCTTGGGTATCAAATCTTGTTAGTGCTGGAATCCGATCTATTCCCATTGGACAGACTCTTGGTCAAAAAATCCTATTCAATCTACATACTGAGATTATGAATGTTATCCCTACTATCTTATCTCTAAAAGATGATGAATTGCAAAGCTGTAGTATCGGTTTAGCTCTTGCGAGTATGGGACACGAGACTCAGTACACTAGATTATTTAAGAGTTGATTTTGCATAGGGGTTGGCTAGGAGAATTAAGCATATCTTTTAAGACCAAAAATGGTCTCACTTGGCTCGATCGTTCCTTTGCTTCTGCGCCGTTAAAATTACAACGATCGTTATATCCAGAAGGAATAGAATGCTGTCATAATGTTATCTTACACACGGCAGGGGGGATAGTAGCTGGCGATCGGTTATCGATTAGTTGTCAACTCGATAACAACTGTTCTGTACTAATTACCAATGCTGCAGCTACAAAAGTCTACCGATCGGAGCAAAATTTTGCTGTTCAAAATATTCAATTGGTATTAAAAGAAAATAGTATTTTGGAATGGCTTCCTCAAGAAACAATCTTGTTTGCAGCGGCTAAATTTAGACAAAATCTAACTATTGAATTAGGTGAAAACGCCCTCTGTTTTGGCTGGGAAATTAACCGCTTTGGACGTACCGCTAGGAATGAGAAATTTAGGAATGGGATTTGGCAAAACCATATAGAAGTTTGGCAAAATGGCGATCCTATATGGATCGATCGACAGTTTCTAGTTGGACAAGAGGATATAGCAAGAAGCTACAACGGTTTATGGAATCAATCAACTACTGGTACTTTTTGGTTTATTGGCAAAGTGGTTACGCCAGAAATAATTGATTCCCTACGTTCTCTTTTACCCACAGACGGAGATGAAATTTTTATTACGCGCCTACAAAAGGGATTAGTTTGTCGTTATCGGGGCAACTCAACTGCCGTATGTCGACAAAAATTTATCTTACTTTGGCACTGCTTAAGAGAGATGTATACCCACAGAGAAGCTCATATTCCGGCTGTGTGGCAGATTTGATATGCAGGGAATTTTACTCAGCTAAAATAAAAAGTAACGCTGGGTCATTGGTAGTTCTAAAGCAGGTTCGCAGGTAAGTAGTTCGCCATCCGCCCGCACCTCATAGGTTTCAGGATCAACTTCCATGACAGGTAAATAATCGTTTAATTTGAGGTCTTTCTTCCCGATCGTGCGCGTATTTTCTACTGGCAACACAGTCTTACTTAAACCAAGATGATCGGGTACACCTAACTCTAAAGCAATTTTCGATACAAAAGTAAATGATGTCCTATTTAATGCCCTGCCATAACTGCCAAACATGGGACGCATATGTATAGGTTGAGGAGTGGGAATACTCGCATTGGCATCTCCCATTTGTGCCCAGGCAATTGCCCCACCTTTTATGACCATAGAAGGCTTTACCCCAAAAAAGGCGGGTTTCCATAGACAAAGATCGGCATATTTCCCTTCCTCGATCGAACCCACATACTTGGAAATGCCATGGGCAATAGCAGGATTGATTGTATACTTGGCTACGTAACGTCTGATGCGGAAATTATCGCCTCGATATTCTTCTGCCAGTGCTCCCCTCTGCAACTTCATTTTGTGGGCGGTTTGCCAAGTACGGGTGATTACTTCTCCCACCCTGCCCATGGCTTGGGAGTCAGAGGCAATAATGCTAAAAGCCCCCAGGTCGTGCAGAATATCCTCCGCCGCGATCGTCTCGCGCCGAATGCGCGACTCAGCAAAAGCAACATCTTCAGGTATATTGGGATCAAGATGGTGACAAACCATCAACATATCTAAGTGTTCTTCCAGGGTATTCAAGGTGTAAGGTCTGGTGGGATTAGTAGAAGAAGGAAGCACATTAGGCTCCCCACAAACTTTAATAATGTCTGGCGCATGTCCCCCTCCTGCTCCCTCCGTATGGTAAGTATGAATTACTCTCTGCTTAAAAGCACGGATAGTATTTTCCACGAAGCCCGACTCATTCAAAGTATCGGTATGGATAGCCACTTGAACATCGTATTCATCGGCAACCGATAAACAAGCATCGATCGCTGCTGGTGTGGTACCCCAATCTTCATGGAGTTTTAGACCAAGCGCACCAGCCCTCACTTGTTCCCGTAATCCTTCCGGCTTAGCACTATTCCCTTTACCTAAAAAGCCTAAATTCATAGGGAAAGCCTCCGCCGCTTCTAACATGCGCTGTATGTGCCAAGGTCCAGGGGTACAAGTAGTGGCAGAAGTTCCTGCACTAGGTCCGGTGCCACCGCCAATCATGGTAGTAATACCTGATGCGATCGCCACTTCTATCTGTTGCGGGCAAACAAAGTGAATGTGAGCATCTATTCCGCCTGCCGTCAAAATCATTCCTTCCCCAGCAATCGCTTCTGTGCCAGGTCCAATGATGATAGTTACCTGATCCTGGGTGTAGGGATTTCCTGCCTTACCAATTTTGTGAATTTTGCCATCTTTTATGCCCACATCAGCTTTGACGATCCCCCACCAATCAATGATTAAAGCGTTAGTAATCACGGTGTCTACCGCTCCATCACCATTAGAAATAGGAGATTGTCCCATGCCGTCGCGGATTACCTTACCACCACCAAACTTTACTTCCTCTCCGTAAACAGTCAAATCTTGTTCTACTTCTGCAAAAAGCTCTGTGTCCGCTAGGCGTACTCGATCGCCTACAGTGGGACCGTACATATCACTGTAGGCGCGGCGATTCATTAAGTAACTCATCTTAACCTCTAAAAAGTTGAATAGTGGGACATCAAAATTACGAATCGGGCAGTTTTCCCTCGATTTGGGCATTAAATCCATAGATTTCTCTCCTGCCGCCATAGGGAATGAGCCTTACTTCTTTCGTGTCTCCTGGTTCGAAACGGGTTGCAGTGCCAGCAGGAATGTCTAAGCGCATGCCCTTTGTCCGTTCTCGATCGAAGGATAGGGCGCTGTTGACTTCATAAAAATGATAGTGGGAACCTACCTGTATGGGACGATCTCCCTGGTTAGCTACGCTAATGATTAAGGTGGGTTTACCTTCATTCAAAATAATATTTTCAGAAGAAACAATGATCTCCCCTGGAATCATAATTTAGCCTCTCTGATTGGCTGGTGCACAGTAACTAGTTTAGTGCCATCAGGGAAAGTAGCCTCAACTTGCACTTCATTGATCATTTCGGCGATTCCTTCCATTACGTCATCCTTGGTCAGAATTGATGTGCCTTCACTCATCAATTGAGCCACGGTTTTGCCTTCTCTGGCTCCTTCTAAAATTGTAGCACTAATTAAAGCGACTGCTTCAGGATAATTTAGCTTAAGTCCTTTTTGCTGGCGTCGCTCTGCCAACAAAGCTGCCGTAAAGATTAACAATTTGTCCTTTTCTTGGGGGCTGATTTCCATGGGATAAAAAATATTTCTGTTTCTACTTTTATGAGATAGGTGTAAATTAGTCAAGTTCTAAACCGAAAGATATTGCTGAATGATTTGATTTGTCAGCTCCGTGGTAGGGCCAGAGGCAACTATACTACCCTTCTGCATAGCGTAGTAGTAGTCTGCCTGTTTGACAAAGTGGAGATGTTGTTCTACCAAAAGAACGCCGATTTTGGTGTCAGTGACAATTTTTCTTACAGCAGCCTCAATTTCTAAAATAATGGAAGGCTGAATTCCCTCGGTTGGTTCATCTAGCATCAATACTTTTGGTTTACCTAGTAAAGCTCTTGCTATAGCTAATTGTTGTTGCTGACCGCCGCTGAGGTCTCCCCCCATTCGGTTTTGCATCGATTCTAGGACAGGAAATAACTCGAAGATTTCCGCTAGTGTTGCCCCCACATCTATTTTTTTTGTGCGTCTTGCTTCTAGACCTAAAAGTAGGTTTTCTCGCACTGTCAGCCGCGGTAGTATTTCTCGCCCCTGGGGTACATAGCCAATGCCCATCTGGGCGCGTTGGTAGGCAGGTAGGGACAGCAACGATCGGTCTTCAAATCTGATGTCTCCTGTTTTGGGCGCTAATAGACCGATAATGGTTTTAAGTAAGGTAGTCTTGCCAACGCCATTGCGACCAATCAAACAAACAATTTCGCCTTGATTTACGTGCAGATCAACTTGCCGCAGTATATGGCTTTGACCATAAAAAACATCCAGCCCACTAATGGTCAACATTTACTTCCTCCTGTGCTCCCAAGTAAACTTCTATCACTCTAGGATCGGATTGAATTGCTGTCATGTCTCCCTCACACAAAACACTCCCTTGATGCAGAACTGTAACCTTTTGAGCAATTTGGCGCACAAATTCCATATCATGTTCAATCACAATGATTGAGTGCTCTCCCGCTAGGGACTTGAGAAGATTACCTGTCTTTTCTGTTTCTTCATCGGTTAGACCAGCCACTGGTTCATCTAGTAAAAGTAGGTCGGGGGACTGTGCAATTAACATGCCAATTTCTAACCACTGTTTTTCCCCATGGGATAAAAGCCCCCCTTTTAAGTGTTGTTTATTTTTTAAGTTAATAAAGGCTAATAGTTCATCTACCGATCGTTTTTCTACTACAGAAACAGAACGGAATAGAGTATTACAGAGGTCTTTGTGGCGATTGCTGGCAAGTTCTAAGTTTTCTCTGACAGTAAGATTGACATAAACTCTAGGCGTTTGAAACTTGCGTCCTAACCCCATCCTTGCAATTTCAAACTCACTGTAAAGGCGGATGTCTTTGCTCTTGAAGCGAACTTGCCCAATAGTGGGTTTGACCTTACCGGTAATGGTATCTAAAAAGGTGGTTTTACCAGCTCCGTTGGGACCTATAATTGTGCGTAACTCCCCTATTTCCATGGAGAAATTTAAGTCATTCAAGGCTTTGAATCCATCAAAACTAACAGTAAGATGTTCAATCTCTAGGATGTTCATAGCTTTCATCTATTTCTAATTCTGCTTTTTCGAGTTCTATTTGGGGATAGGTAAAAAGTTGCCGTTTACCCGTCATCTTTTCTAAAATTTCTATGCCTTCAGTTCTCAGCCAACCCACTATGCCATCGGGTAATAACATTACAACCAGTAAAAATAAACCGCCTTGAAAGAAGAGCCAAATTTGCGCAAATGTTTCACTGAGAAGACTTTTGGCAAAGTTAACTATCAGTGTTCCTAATATAGCTCCTACCAGAGATGATCTACCTCCCACTGCCACCCAAATTACCATCTCGATCGAGAAGGAAATATCCATCGCCTTGGGTGAAATAATACCAGTTTGGGGTGTATAAAGAGCGCCAGCAATCCCTGCAATAGCGGCTGATGTAGCAAAGATAAATACTTTGATAGTAGTGGGATTGTAACCTGTAAATCTCGCTCTTGGTTCGTCATCCCTAATTGCTACTAATAACCGTCCAAATCTGCCGCTGGTCAGCCATCGACACACCCAATAACTCAGTCCTAAAATAACGATCGTTAGCCAATAAAATGCTGTTTGAGTTTCTGGTGCACTTACTCTATACCCAAATAGGGTCTGGAAGTCCGTCAGTCCGTTTGTACCGTTGATTAGTTTTTGCTGTCCGTTAAAAAAGTTGAAGAAGATAATAGTTAAAGCTTGGGTCAGAATGGAAAAATATACTCCCCTAATTCGGTTGCGAAAGATTAAATAGCCTATTAGTCCGCCTAAAATAGCAGGGATAAAGATAACTGCCCCGATCGTAAAAGGAAAGGAAAAGAATGGTTGCCAAAGCCAAGGCAGTTCTTTCACTCCATAGAGAGGCATAAAAGAGGGTAATGTTTGGGTGGTGCCAGGGGGAAACTGCAGTTTTAGATGCATCGCCAAGGCATATCCTCCTAAAGCAAAAAATACGCCATGTCCCAAACTCAATAGTCCTGTGTAGCCCCAGGTTAAATCAATAGCTAAACCTGCAATGGCAAGGGCAAGGAATCGACCCAATAGATTTACCCTAAATCCCTGCCCGATCGATGTTAAGAAAGGAGGCACGACAAACATCAAAACCAAGGCAAGAGTTACTACAATAACTACTTCTGTAGCGATAGATTTGGAAGAGTACTTGTTGGTCATTTATGTTAGTTCTCCACCGTACGACCTTTTTGCGGGAATAAACCTGCTGGACGATATTGCAGAAATGCCACAATCAAGGCAAAAAGCATCACTTTAGCCATACTAGTACTGGCAAAGA
>CALGKL010000153.1 GCA_937930495.1 uncultured Gloeocapsa sp. | reverse complement strand
CTACCAATGTGGGGAACATCATTAACATAGTATAAAGGAGTGGTTAAAGCGAATTTGTGATTGGACATTTACGTTATTTTAAAATTTTGGCAATATTAATTGATTATCTCTCAAAAAGGTCTTTGTGATGTTCAACCCTAGCCTTGCGCTACCTTTGTCAGCATTCATTCTCAATAGTTTTAAGTTAAAAATGTTTGTTGAGCATCAAAACCGTATCCCTGAAAATATTACGGTTCTCGTGGTTAGTAATCATCGTAGCTTTATGGATGCTTTGATCTTGATGCAAGCTTTACAAAAGCCTCTACGCATAGCCTGTCACCATTATATGGGTCAAGTGCCTATTCTGCGAGAATTAATAGACTCTCTAGGTTGTTTCCCCCTAGCTAAACCTAATCAACGGGGAAGAAGGTTTTTAAAACAGGGTTGTCAATTCTTAGAAAGTGGTCAAGGGTTGGGGGTTTTCCCCGAAGGTGGTCAACCGATGGTTAAATTGAGTGACAGGGGTGAGGTAGGAAAATTTGAACCAGGTTTCGCTCATTTGGCTTTGACCGCGCGAGTTGATGATTTAATGGTTTTACCTGTTGCGATCGCTTCTCTACAAGAAACAGTTCAATACTCTTTTCCCGTACAGCTTCTCCAACTTTTTGATTCTGATGAACCTCTATTTATTGGTTCTCATTGGCATCCTGTGGTTATCTATGAACGTGTTAGGGTAATCATTGGTCATCCCTATTGGATTACTCCACAATGGCGATCTACCTATCAAGGACGCAACCGTAAAGTTTTAGCTAATCATCTCTGTGATTATTGTCGTCAAGAAATTATGAGTCTGTTGAAATAATGAGTAAGGGTTTTCGTTTCTTTTCTCCCATTATTGATCGGCCTGATTTACCTTTATTGTTTTTTTTACCCGGTATGGATGGTACTGGTCAATTATTGCGTAAACAAGTCCAGGAATTGCAAAGGTTTTTTAATCTTCGTTGTCTGACTATTCCCCAAGACGATCGCAGTGATTGGGAAACTATGACTCAGAGGGTGATTCGCTTAATAGAGGTTGAATCGAGACAGCTTAATAATCCTGATATCTATCTGTGTGGGGAATCTTTTGGTGCTTGTCTAGCTTTGTTAGTAGGTGTCACTATCCCTAAGGTCTTAAAACGATTGATCCTAGTTAATTCTGCTTCGAGTTTTCCTAAATGTCCCTGGTTGAGTTGGGGAATCCCTCTTACTCCTTTGATTCCTTCTTTTATCTCTGCTTATTCTAATTTGGCTTTTCTACCTTGGTTGGCTTCTGTAGATCAGATTAGCCCAAGCGATCGCCAAGCTTTGTTAAACGCGATTCAGAGTATCCCTGGAGACATTGTCAGTTGGCGTCTTTCTCTTTTACGGGATTTTGCTCTTTTACCTGAACAATTGAACTCTTGCACTACTTCTGTCTTACTTATTGCCGCGGCTCGCGATCGCCTTTTACCCTCGGTACAGGAGTCTCTCTATCTCCAACAACAATTACCTCATGCTCAATTACGCATACTTCCTCATAGTGGTCATGCTTGTTTATTGGAACAACCGGTTAATTTAGCTGAATTACTAGTTGACTAATTGATTTTCTAAAGCAAAACGGACTAATTCTGTGCGATTATTCGTTTCGCTTTTTCTAAATAAATTGCTGACGTATTTTTCGATCGTGCGAGGACTTAAATGTAATTGTTTGGCTATATCTATATTGGATAACCCCAAGGTTAATAAGTTTAATACCTCTTCTTCTCTTGGTGTTAAAGCTAAATTGCTTTCGGGTTTTTTCAGAGGTTTATTAGTTAATTTGTCCAAATGTTCTTTCTTTTCAAATTGCCACTCTACCTGGACCATCTGTGCCCTCTCCAGGAGGTTGCGTACTATTGCTTCTAGTTCTTCTAATTCAAAGGGTTTGGGTAAGTAGACATCACAACCTACTTTATATCCATATATTCTTTCTTGTGTACTATTACGCTCTGTTAAAAAGATCACCGGAAGTAATCTATATTCTGGACGTTGACGTATTTCTTTAACTAAGTCATAACCGTCTTTTCCGGGCATTTTAATATCAGAAATCAATAAATGGGGATGATAGGTTTTTAACATCAACAACGCTTCTTGGACGTTTTTAGCACTAATTACCGAGTAGCCAGCTAATTCTAAATAATCGCTGATCGCTAAACGTATTCCTGGTTCATCATCGACAATTAGGATAAGCAGTGCCATACTTCTGTTTAGATTAAGGCTGTCGGGTGTTTAACTAATATCTTGATTGTACTAGTTTTTGACTCGCTTTGTTTAGATCGTAGGGGAAGGGAGGTTTGAGCGGTTGATAGTCTTTAGCACAGGGTTGACCATGTCGTCTAACTGCATTAACCACTAAACAATTTTCCGTACTATAATTGATCGCCCCATGGGGTATACCTGGAGGAATAATCAGAATTTGGGGATTATCTTCTCTCAGATGTATATATTCGTATTGACGGTTAGAGAGAATTACTATAGTTAAATTTCCTTTTACCACTAATAATTGATCCGTTTGAAAATGATGGACGAATAAATCCTCAACCACCCCTGGACTAATATTGACTAACATCGTTTCGTCACTAGATTGGGGTGTGTAAAAACGTGCTTTACCTGTTTCAAACGCTTCTAGAGAACGTATGCTTATTTTTTGCTTTAGTCCCATAATTTTTAGTTTAATTCTATGTTTTAATTATAACTAAATTTTTGTAAAATAATGTAAAGTTAATGACACAATGGTGATAAGCTATGATACTAGAAGGAAAAGCTTAAGGCCAGGACAGATGAAAAAAACCCTATTATTAACGGTAATCTCGTTGAGTATCCCTATGGGAGTACTAGCGGAAAACTTAACCCATCTGAGTCAATTGTTATCTACTAAACAATGTCCTAATTGTGATTTGAGTGGCTCGGGTTTAGTGATGAGTAATTTAGCCGGAGCAGACCTAAGAGGTGCTGATTTGAGCAATGCGAATCTGAGTCAAGCTAATCTGAGCAATGCTGATTTGAGTGGAGCTTCTTTAAGGGGAGCTTCTTTATATGGAGCTAATTTGACTAACGCTAATCTTAGCGGTGCTGATCTAGAGGGTGCTGATCTACGTAAAGCCTATCTCTATAATTCTAATCTGGCTCGAACAAGTTTAACCACGGCTTATGTGGAAGGAGCCGTGGGAATACCAACTTATGCAGCTACTGTAGAACAATTTCAAACCTGGGCCTTAGCTGAGTCTCAACGAGGCAATTATCAAAAGGCGATCGATAATTTTAATCGGGCTTTGAGTCTTAATCCTAATTTGCCTTCGGCTTATCTAGGGCGATCGCTAGCCTACTATTATCTAGGTAAAGAATCACAAGCCAATCAAGACGCCTTAATCGCCGCTCAATTATATCAACAACAGGAAAATACCAAAGGTTATGAAACAGCAATGCAGGTTATTCAAGCCATGGAAACAGCTCGCGCTTCAACAGAATTACAAGATCCAGGACCTGATTATCTGAGTTTATTTCAGGGAATAGCTGGACTAGCCTTACGCTTTTTAATTCCTTAAGTAATAAGGTTATGTTAACATTGACCTAGTCTTAGGCTTGAGATTCTCTTAAAGCAAAGCAAGAGTAATAGAAATAAATGTCAAAGTGATAATGACTACCCCAATGACTCCCCCTAAGTTTACAATTGGCTATTCTGATGACCACCAAGTCGCCATCATTACTTTACCCGTGCGCTTAAGTGTTGTGGAAGCGATCGCCTTTAAAACAACCTGTGATGAAATTATTCAACAAGATTCCCTCAAAAAAATCGTTCTCGATTGTCAACAAACTAACTTTATTGATAGTAGTGCCGTTGGCTCTCTAGTTCATTTACTCAAAGCGACAATCGTTAAAAATATCGAACTGGTTTTAGTTAACGTCGGTACATCAGTACTAGGAGTACTAAGCCTAACGGGTTTAGCCCAAAGATTAGCAATTCAACCTGCTGCTATTACAGAAGAAAATAATCAGAAAAATACCCCTAATCAAGATTTACCAGAAACTCACCCTTCCGTGCGCTCCTGGATTAAACGCTTTATAGATATAATTGGTAGTATTGTAGGGCTAGCAATTACAGGGATATTATTAATACCCATAGCGATCGCTATTAAATTAGATAGTCCCGGACCAATATTTTTTAAACAAGTACGCTGTGGTTGGTTAGGGAAAAAGTTTTACATCTGGAAATTCCGGTCTATGAAAGCAGATGCGGAAAAGTATAAAGCGGAAGTCTTAGCTCTTAATAATCTCAAAGACACTAAAATGTTTAAAAGTGAAAACGATCCTCGGATCACCAAAGTCGGTCGTTGGCTACGTAAAACTAGTTTAGACGAACTACCCCAATTCTGGAACGTTCTCAAAGGAGAAATGAGCTTAGTTGGCACCAGACCACCTACACCGGATGAAGTGGAACAATATGAGGTACCTGAATGGCAACGATTAAACGTGAAACCAGGAATGACAGGAGAATGGCAGGTCAAAGGTAGGTCAACTATACGTACATTTGAAGAGGTAATTAAGTTAGACTTAGATTATCAGCACAACTGGAGTCTACTTTACGATCTCAAATTAATCATTAGTACAGTGTTGATTCTATTCCGAAAAAACAGTGGCGCATACTAAAAAAAAGACAATTACCTCCAGGGGCAAAGAGCAATTATACAGACAATTCCGCCTGCAACAGAGGACGGATTTGAATGGGGCAACGACAGTGTTACAATGGTTAGAATCAAACCTCAAACCTCTAATACCAGAAAAAATCTACTGGCAATGTCAGGTAGCCCTAATAGAGGCTTTTACTAACATTGTGCGTCACGCTCATCACAATCTCCCGCCAAGTACTCCTATAGAAATCCAAATTAATCTCTATCATAACTATTTAGAAATGTCTATCTGGGATCAGGGAGAGCCGTTTGACCTGTTTGAATACCTACAATCTTTGAATCCCAAACAGTGTCAGTCTTTAGATAAAGAAGAGGGACGAGGTTTATATCTTATAGATCAATTAATGGATGAATTAGAACAAGAACGTCTTACTCAGGGAAGAAACTGTTTAAGAATGCGCAAATTACTAGAGGTTTAAGCCCAAAAAAGAGTAAGAGGATAGCCCAAATCTTGAAGCATTTCCCTCAATAAAGGTAAACTCAAGCCAATCACATTACTATGACAACCTTCGAGGCGATCGACTAGTAAACCTCCTTTACCCTCAAGAGCAAAAGCACCAGCACAATTAAGGGGTTCACCGCTATCAACGTAAGCTTGAATAAGGTCGAGAGTGATCGCCCCAAAATAAACCTGGGTTATACCACAGCGTAATACTTGTTCTCCTTGAGGAGAAATTAAACAATGACCAGTATATAAAGTCCCCTGTTGACCAGCCATTTGTTGCCAACGTGCGATCGCCGAAGCTTTGCTATCAGGTTTACCGTAGACTTTTCCCCCTAGTAATAACAAGGAATCACATCCTAAGACTAAAGCATCGGTAAATTGTTTAGCGACTATTTGTGCTTTGCATTGAGCTAGAGTCTCAACTAATTTGACTGGATCACTCTCATTGATTGTAGACTCATCAAACCCACTTTTACAGATGATAGGATTAATCCCAACAGCTTGTAATAATCGTTGACGAGCGGGGGAAGCAGAAGCCAAGACAAATTTGGGAGGTTGCATAGACAATGGGACTAATCATTCTCTTTGTGATAATTATCAGCATCAACTGGATAACCCACCTACTAGTTGTTTTTACTCCTTCTCTGATTCTGAAATGGATTGGTCAGGGTTTTTGGGTAATTGTAGGTGTCATTATCCTTTCCTTCGTGGTTTGGTGCTTTGATGATTAAAATTATAAAATACCGACAAAATGCAAAGGACCACGACCACTGATTAACTCAATCAATAAGGCGATAAAACCAATCATCGCTAGACGACCATTCCAAACCTCAGCAGTGGTAGTCATTCCCCATTGCCAACGCTCTTGGGGGTACATTTTCATATTTTTAGTAGGTTTAATAACTTCAGCAAAGGTACAAGGCTTTTTATTTAAGGCTTCGGTAACCAAATTGCCTAAAGCGTTGATAAATTTGGCGTTAGTATTCAAAGCCGGGACTCTGACAAAATTATCTATACCCGCTGCGACGGCGATTTCACGATATTCTAGATCTATTTCTTGTAAGGTTTCAATATGCTCAGAGACAAAACTAATGGGGACAACTACTAGATCTTTAACTCCTTGAGCCCCTAATTCCCGTAAAGCGTCTTCGGTATAAGGTTTAAGCCATTCCACCGGACCTACTCGACTTTGATAAGCTAGAGTATAGGGATTGGGGCGATTTAAGGTTTGCATGATTAAACGGGTACATTCTTCGATTTCCTTTTGATAGGGATCCCCTGCTTCCTCCACGTAACTTTGGGGAACACCATGGGCACTAAAAAAAATCTGAACCTGTTCGGGATTAGGAAATTGGTCTAATTCTGTAGCGATTAAATCAGCCATAGCCTCTAAATAACCCTGATGATCATACCAAGAGGGAATTAGGGTATATTCTATATTGCCTAAACTGGGATCTTCTGACCACATTTCCTCTAAAACACGAAAACTCGAGCCGCTAGTGCTAATGGAAAATTGGGGATATAATGGCAAGATGACTAAATTAGTGATTTGATCGTTTTTGATTTTGGCGATCGCCTCTTCGGTATAGGGATGCCAATAACGCATACCCACATAGACTCTGACATCTTTACCGGAATTAGCCAAAACTTCTGCTAAAGCTTCTCCTTGAGCTTCGGTTATGCGACGTAAAGGAGATCCTCCGCCAATTTCTAGGTAATT
>CALGKL010000152.1 GCA_937930495.1 uncultured Gloeocapsa sp. | reverse complement strand
CTCCCAGTGGTGGCATGAGGAAAAAACCCAAAAATTGATGGAGAATGGCAAATTACCGGCAATTTCCCGAGAAAAAGCCCTATTAAACTACCGTAAAGCCGTGGAAGCAGGGTTATTAAAAATCTTGTCCAAAATGGGGATATCCCTCCTATCCTCTTACCATGGGGCGCAAATTTTTGAAGCCATCGGTTTAAGTACAGAAGTAATTGATCTGGCTTTTAAAGGTACAACCTCTCGAGTAGGGGGAATGACTCTGACAGACTTAGCTTCAGAAGTAGCAGCATTTCTCAATCAAGCCTTTCCTACCCTCAAAACCAAAAAGCTAGAAAACTACGGTTTTGTCAATTATCGTCCCGGTGGTGAATACCACATGAATAGTCCAGAAATGGCCAAAGCTTTACACAAAGCGGTCAAAGGAGGAGATTACGACCATTACCAGTTATACCAAAAATACGTCAGCGAACGACCCATTACTGCTCTAAGGGATTTATTAACCTTCAAGAGCGATCGCCCTTCTATCCCCTTAGAAAAAGTAGAGCCAGTGGAGGAAATCGTCAAGCGTTTTTGCACTGGGGGAATGTCATTAGGTGCATTATCTCGTGAAGCTCACGAAACCCTAGCTATAGCGATGAATCGCATCGGTGGTAAATCCAACTCCGGAGAAGGAGGAGAAGATACCCTACGTTATCAAATCATCTCAGACGTGGATGCAGAAGGAAAATCAGCAAGCTTTGCTCACCTCCACGGATTAGTCAATGGTGATACAGCTTGTTCGGCGATTAAACAAGTAGCCTCAGGACGTTTTGGTGTAACTCCTGCCTATCTGATGAGTGGTCGTCAAATTGAGATTAAAATGGCTCAAGGAGCAAAACCAGGAGAAGGAGGACAATTACCAGGACCAAAAGTAACTCCCTATATCGCGATGTTACGTCGCTCCAAACCTGGAGTACCCCTGATCTCACCACCACCTCACCACGATATCTACTCCATCGAAGATCTAGCCCAGCTGATCTATGATCTACACCAAATCAACCCCCAAGCTCAAGTATCGGTTAAGCTAGTGGCCGAAATTGGCATTGGTACGATCGCCGCCGGTGTAGCCAAAAGTAATGCAGATATAATTCAAATATCGGGACACGATGGGGGTACAGGTGCTTCACCCCTAAGCTCGATTAAACACGCGGGGACCCCTTGGGAATTGGGTTTAACCGAAGTACATCGAGTCTTACTAGAGAATCAATTGCGCGATCGCGTTTTATTAAGGGTAGATGGTGGATTTAAAACCGGTCACGACGTAGTCATGGGAGCCTTGATGGGCGCCGAAGAATATGGTTTTGGCTCTGTAGCGATGATCGCCGCTGGCTGTATCATGGCGCGGATTTGCCATACCAATAATTGTCCCGTAGGTGTAGCCTCCCAACAAGAAAGGTTACGTCAACGTTTCAGCGGCACACCAGCTCAAGTAGTCAACTTTTTCTACTTTATCGCTGAAGAAGTACGTCACGTCCTAGCTCACTTAGGTTATACTTCCCTAGCGGAAATCATCGGTCGCGCTGATTTATTGACTACACGTGAAGACGTAAAACTTAAAAAGACTCATTCCCTGACTCTAGAGGTTTTAACCAATCTACCGGAGGTTAAAAGCGTGCTCGCGCAGCGAGATCCTTCGGAGCGCACCTGGTTAAACCACGTCAATGTACATAGCAATGGACCGGTTTTAGACGACGAAATTCTCGCCGATCCTCTCGTCAACACCGCTATTACTAACCAAGGCTTTGTAACCAAAGAGTTACCCATCTGCAATACTGACCGCTCTGTCGGTGCGAGAATCGCTGGTAAAATCGCTTCTCTCTATGGCGATACCGGTTTTAGCGGTGAAATAACCCTAAAATTTACCGGTAGTGCTGGTCAAAGTTTTGGCGCGTTTAACCTCCAGGGTATGAGATTAATTCTCTCAGGGGAAGCTAACGACTACGTCGGTAAAGGAATGAATGGAGGTGAGATTATCATCTATCCTCCCCAAGAATCTACCTTTGATCGCGCTAAAAATACCATTATCGGTAATACCTGTCTCTATGGTGCCACAGGTGGTTATCTCTTTGCTAATGGTACAGCAGGTGAACGTTTCGCCGTACGTAACTCTCTAGCTAAAGCGGTAGTGGAGGGCGCTGGTGATCACTGTTGTGAATATATGACCGGTGGAGTAATTGTAGTTTTAGGACCGGTTGGACGTAACGTTGGTGCGGGTATGACTGGAGGTTTAGCTTACTTCCTCGACGAAGAGGGTGATTTTCCTGCCAAAGTTAACCCCGAAATCGTTAAAATTCAACGAGTTAGTACCTCCACGGGTGAAAAACAACTCCAAGAATTAATTCAAGCCCACGTAGAAAGAACCCAAAGCCCCTGGGGTGCTAAAATACTCGCAGATTGGCAATCTTATCTACCTAAATTCTGGCAAGTTGTCCCACCCTCTGAAGCAAATAGTCCTGAAGTTATCGATGCAGCGACATTACCTTTAACTTCTTCTGTTTAACAAGGTGATCTAGAAGTCTTCCTTTTTCTAAGTGGTGAAGATACTTCACCACCCTAACGGGATTAAGGGTAAATTTAATTATTGATTGGTTTCAGATACTTTTTTTTAAAACTAATGCGACTACTACTAAACAATTTATATCCCATTGTCAGAGAACTAATTGATAACAGAAATTGCCATAAACCAGTAGGTATTAATAAAACGTTACCACTCCAGAAAACTAAAATGATACCAATAACTATGGCT
>CALGKL010000151.1 GCA_937930495.1 uncultured Gloeocapsa sp. | reverse complement strand
GATGAAGTCTATGTTTTTACCCCCCAAGGAGATGTGGTAGTCTTAGCTCGGGGTGCGACTCCTGTAGATTTTGCCTATCGGATCCATACAGAAATAGGTAACCATATCAAAGGAGTAAAAATAAATGGTCGTTGGTCAGTTTTAGACTCAACCCTCAATAATGGGGATATCGTAGAGGTGATTACCAGTAAAAATAGTCACCCTAGTTTGGATTGGTTGAACTTTGTGGCTACATCTACCGCGCGTAACCGGATTCGTCAATGGTACAAGCGCTCCCACAGCGAAGAAAATATCGCTAGAGGAAAAGAATTATTAGAAAAAGAATTGGGGAAAGGAGGGTTAGAAGCTCTACTCAAATCGACAACTATGCAAAGTGTCGCCCTTCGTTGTAACTATCAAAAAGTAGAGGATTTGCTAGCAGCCCTCGGTTATGGTGAAGTAACCGTCAGTAACGTAGTTAATCGTCTGCGAGAAGCGGTTAAAACTCAACAAAATATTAATAAACCTGAATCAGAATTACCGAAAAAAATAGCTCCATCTCCTGTCAGTAAACAGTCACCAATTTTAGGAGTGGAAGGTTTGGTGTATCACTTAGCGGGTTGTTGTCAACCTCTACCGGATGAAAAAATCATCGGAGTGGTGACGCGCAACGCCAGAGGAATCGTCATTCACAATCAAAATTGTCCTAACCTAGAAGGGGTAGAAGGCGATCGCCTGATTCCTGTAGAATGGAATAATGTTAGTGATAATGGACGAGACCAAACCTATCCTGTGGATTTAGCGATCGAAGTAATCGATCGAGTGGGTGTATTAAGGGATATTCTCTCTCGTTTGAGCGATCATAACATCAATGTCCGCAATACAGGGGTAAAAATTTGTCCCGGAAAAACCGCAATTATTACTTTAAAAATAGACGTACTCAACCGAGGACAATTACAAAACACCACCAACCAGATTAAAAATATGAGTGATGTTTTAAATATCCGACGAGTTAGTAACGTTGAAGAAGTTTTAAATTAAGCAAAAATTTTTCTGAAGATCCCCTAATTAATGAAATTTTGCCTTACAATGGAAGTGGCGGAGACGAATGTTTCCGTTCACTCCTCACACCACACCCCGCTCGGATTTGTTCCGGGCGTTTCTTTTGGTTAATCGTCAAGAATAGTATAGCAAGGTTAAAACATTTTAAGTATCCTAAATACCGAAAAATGATAAGATAAAGCAACGTAAAAAATAAGAAACCCTAGATTTAGCTAAAGGATTTGTGAGTATGTCAGGAGCAACTCCCGTTACAGATGAAAATTTTAAAGAATTAGTATTAGACAGTGATTTACCTGTACTAGTAGATTTCTGGGCTCCCTGGTGTGGACCTTGTAGAATGGTTGCGCCTGTAGTCGATGAGATTGCTGAACAATACGACGGACAGGTAAAAGTAGTCAAAGTTAATACCGATGAGAACCCCAATACAGCTACTCAATATGGTATTCGTAGCATCCCCACTTTGATACTATTTAAAGGAGGTCAAAGGGTAGATACAGTAGTAGGTGCTGTGCCTAAAACAACTTTAGCTAATACTATAGAAAAGTATTTGTAATTAAAACAAGCCCTGCTCTGAGAGCAAATAGAAATAATAAGGCTAAAAATGAGGGAGAGAGGAGGAGTTTAAATTAGGGAGTTAGAGAGAATGGGCGAATTAATTCTTCATTCTTCATTAATCCCTATTTTTAGCTTTCTTTTTAGGTTTAGATAAAATGTTACAGAAAAACGGTTGAGTTCAGGATAAAATTCGGTCTGGAAATGTCCAAAAGGGTAAAGGCTCGAGGTTTTAGGTCTGATGAATGTTTTATCCGCGTTTGTAACCATAGCAATTTTAATATTAGTAGGTAGATTTCTCAAAGAAAAAATCAGACTATTTCAGAAACTTTACCTACCAGAATCGGTCATAGCAGGAGTGATTGCCCTCTTATTAGGACCAGGAGTAGCAGGTGCGATCGCTGTTAGCTTAGGAGTAGGTACAGATGACTATCTCGCAGGGGGATTATTTCCCGAAACAACCCGCAGCGTTTGGTCCCAATCTCCTGGAGTATTTATTAACATAGTATTTGCAGCTTTATTTCTGGGAGAAACCATACCCAAACCAAAAGAAATTTGGCGTAAAACCTCACCCCAAGTAGCTTTTGGTCAGATCTTAGCTTGGGGTCAATACGTTTTACCCATACTAGTAACCTTAATAATTTTGATTCCCATTTTCAATGTAGCTCCCATGGTAGCCAGTCTAGTAGAGGTTAGCTTTGAAGGGGGACACGGAACAGCCGCAGGGATGGCCGATACTTTTACAAGATTAGATTTTCCTGATGGGGGAGATTTAGCCCTAGGATTAGCAACAGTAGGTATAGTCACAGGGGTAATCGCCGGAACAATGTTAGCCGATTGGGGACGACGTAATAATTATATCGCCGAAACCCCAACAGAAGTAACCAGGGGAAATGCACAATTTCAACCCACCAGCCATCCAGAGAGCGATCGCGTTTTAACCAAAAGAGCGCGTTTAATGCGTAATTTATTGATTGATCCTTTATCTTTAAACTTTGGTTTTACTGCTTTAGCTGTGCTGTTTGGTTGGCTACTCTTAGAACTACTCAGACTGGTAGAATCTTTAACCTGGGGACAAACCGGGTTTGAATTAGCCGAAGCGATTCCCTTATTTCCCATGGCTTTAGTCGGAGGGATTATGGTACAGTTAATCATGAAAAGGCTAGATTTAGACTGCCTGATTATCAGAAACCTACAGGAAAGAATAGCAGGAGTTGCTCTAGACGTAGTAGTATTTACCGCTTTAGCATCGA
>CALGKL010000150.1 GCA_937930495.1 uncultured Gloeocapsa sp. | reverse complement strand
TTCTAAACCATTTTTTTCTAAAGCAAATAAGTGGAAAAAATTATCTTCACCTGTGCGAGCATTTTCTACTATTTTTTTTAATCTCGGTCCGTCGCTTAATTCATCAATATGACGTCCAACTTGATTGGGTAGGGGATGAGTTAAAATAATTCCTTCTTGATTGATAACTACCGGATAACCTATTAGTATCCCTGGATTCGGTTTCTCTTGTTTGAGTAAAGCTGCTTTGACTACTAATCCATAGGTTAAATTACCCTCAAGATCGTATACTGGAGCTGCTAAAACTAACTCTAGTTGATTTGGTGTATTAGTTGGAACTTCGGGTAAGATTTGTTGTATATAAACCTGTTCAGTAGTGGTTAAAATTTGTTCTTGTCTGGGTGACCATTGCTCGTTTAATTCCACTAAATTACCCTCAGCACAAGTATTAGCGGTTAATTCGTTGGTGGTTAAATTAATCAGTTGTACACAGTTGATATGAGTAGGTAAATTTTTTTGTAGTTGATTGAGAAAAATTTGATAATCTGATGTTTTACCTGTTGTTAAAATCGCACTCTGACTGGCGGTTACTAAATGAGTACGGAGAGCTTGGATTGATTCTTGGATATCCTCTCCTTTTCTGATCGCACTCTCGGTCAGATTTTGTCTAGCTGTCTCTAAAAAAGCTGATCTGGCTTTACGATAGGTTAAACCAATACCACCAAATAAAATCGGTATGGTAATTCCAAATAAACCTAAAAATAAAATGCGACGAAAAGAAAGTTGTGGAATAGGAAACATGAGCAAAAAATGATGATGAAGTTAACAGCTATTTTAGCGATGACAGCTGATGGTAAGATTAGCGATCGCCACAAAACTAGAGCGACATTTGCTTCTGCTGTAGATAAACAGCATCTTAGGGAGCGTTTAACCGAGGTTGATGCTATTTTATTTGGAGCAGGGACATTAAGAGCTTATGGTACAACTATAACTATCCCTAACTCTCAATGGCAACCTATTAATATCGTTATTTCTCCTTCAGGTCGATTTTCTCCGGGGTTACCTTTTTTTACCCAACCTGTCTCCCGTTGGTTAATTACTACTTCTACTGGGGCTAAATTCTGGCAAAATGAGTCTCTTGACGCTTTTGAGCGCTTAATTATTAATAATGAGATTAATTGGTTAGAGATTCTAACTCAACTAAATCAATTAGGTATTACTAAACTAGCGGTTTTGGGAGGAGGAGAATTAGTCGCGTCTCTGTTGACTTTGGGTTTGATTGATGAATTTTGGTTAACTATTTGTCCAATTATGTTAGGTGGTAAAGACTCACCCACCCCTGTAGACGGAATCGGGTTACCTTCTCCCCAACTCCTAGAGTTATTATCTGTTCATCGGGTTGGTCAGGAGTTATTTTTACACTACAAGTGTATAAATAATCTGAGTTTCTAATTCCTTAGCCAGATTGACTAGAGATTGATCACTTGGAAAGTTACGTCTATCTAGTTTAACTTGTAAACCGGTCATGGGATCGTCTCCCGTGGAGATGAGAAATTCGAGATACTTCAGGGCAGACCAATTACTTAACTCGGTTAAAATACTAGCAATCGCTTGTAGATAAGGGTGAGTCGCGTCTTGATACCAATCGGGTGTAGCTAAATTACTTTGATCAAAACCGAGGTGGAAAATTAAAGCCGGATTATTAAAGAGAGCGATCGCCACTGGGCGTGCTTCTTCTTGTAAGACTAAATTGTGTGTTTCAGCCAGATGACGAATTTTGGCTAATTTCTCATAATTTTCGGTGATCGATTCTGTTTCTTGTTGCCAAGTGATCGCGATGGTGATTAAATAGGTCTGTAATAACATATGACCCAATTTCTTGGCTTTGGTAGCTAGATAAATAGAGTTATAATCGTTAGCTTCGATCAATAAAGGTAACCTCTCGACTATTTCCAGTCCATAACCTTTTAATCCGGCGATTTTACGTGGGTTATTGGTAATTAGACGAATTTTGGTAATTCCCAAATCATTGAGCATTTGCGCACCCATCCCATAATCCCGTAAATCAGCAGGAAAACCCAATTTTTCGTTAGCTTGTACGGTATCTAAGCCTAGATCTTGCAGAGAATAGGCTTTTAACTTATTAATTAAACCTATACCTCTTCCTTCCTGTCTGAGATAGACTACTACCCCAAAGCCCTCTGCTTCAATCATTTTTAAAGCTGCATTCAACTGCATTCTACAATCACAACGCAAAGAGCCTAAAGCGTCACCTGTGAGACATTCTGAGTGCATTCTCACCATCACTGGTCGATCTTTGAATGACTCTATATCTCCTTTAACTATGGCTACGTGTTCGCTCCCATCTAAAAGATTACGATAGGCGTAGAGATGAAATGTGCCAAATTCGCTAGGTAGTTTACAGACTGCTTCTCTTTTCACAAAGCGATCGTGTTGTAAACGATAACTAATCAAGTCAGCGATACTAATTATTTTCAGGTGATGTTTACGCGCATATTCGAACAATTGAGGCAATCTCGCCATCGAACCATCATTATTCTGGATTTCACAAATTACCCCCCCAGGATATAACCCGGCGAGACGGGCTAAATCGATCGCCGCTTCTGTATGACCTGCTCTTTTTAAGACTCCTCCCTCCCGCGCACGAATGGGGAAAATATGACCAGGACGTCGTAAATCTTCTGGTTTAGTTTGGGGATTGATCGCTACTTGAATAGTGCGAGCTCGATCTTCTGCTGAAATACCTGTAGTTACACCCAGGGCGGTTGAGGCGTCAATACTTACGGTGAAGGCGGTTTGATTCGTGTCTGTATTGTTTGTTACCATTAAAGGTAATTCTAAAGCGTCTAGACGCTCCCCAGTCATCGCCAAGCAGATTAATCCTCTTGCTTCTACCGCCATAAAATTAATCATATCTGGGGTGACAAATTGAGCAGCACCGATTAAATCGCCTTCGTTTTCTCGGTTTTCGTCATCTACTACTACGACGAGGCGACCTGCTTTTAATTCTGCTAAAGCTGAATCTATACTGTCAAATTGGTCTTGATGGACTTGGGATACTGCCACGATAGTTGCTTAACTTATGTAAATTTTTATAACTTTCTCTTCATTTTAACAGAAATCTGGAGTTAGTCATTTTCCCTAGGTTAAGCGCGTAACTTTCCTGAGTAAATCTTCAATACCCTCAACTACTATAATAGGTATGTTTAAGCCTTGGGAAACTTCACTCACGGTTAAGTCATCTAAAAAGTATTCCGAACCATATTTGAGCATGAGAGAAGGTAGGATAATAGCCTCCCCTAAGTCTTGTTTTGCTAATCCTAGTAATAAATCATGTCCTGTGAGTAACCCTGTCACCGTGATTTCTTGTCCCCAATAGTCACTACGTAGAGGTGCTAAATT
>CALGKL010000149.1 GCA_937930495.1 uncultured Gloeocapsa sp. | reverse complement strand
AACTACCGCCCTCTACTGTGCATCTAGAGAGTAGAGTTTTTATCCCCTTGCCCAATTGTGGTTGGGCTGGGGTATTATTAGTATTTTGGCTGTAATTGTGGTCGCGATCCTACCTTCCCAATCTAAATCCGGTTAAATGTGTCACAATCAAATAAGAGTTACGACTTAATTTATTGAAGATGGATTCACCAATTCAAGCTGTACAAGCTCCCTACACAGGGGATGCTTATTATCGAACCCCACCACCAGATTTACCTTCTTTACTCTTGAAAGAAAGGATCGTTTATCTGGGATTACCGCTAATTTCGCCTGATGAGTATAAAGATCAGATTGGGATAGACGTGACGGAGTTGATTATTGCTCAATTACTCTATCTCCAGTTTGAAGATCCGGAAAAACCCATCTATATGTATATCAACTCCACGGGGACTTCTTGGTATGGAGGAGAAGCCATTGGTTTTGAAACAGAGGCTTTTGCTATTTATGACACCCTTAGATACATTAAGCCCCCTGTACATACTATCTGTATTGGACAAGCTATGGGTACGGCGGCGATGATTTTAGCTTCGGGTTCAAAAGGTTGTCGCGCTAGTTTACCCCATGCGACTATAATCTTACATCAAGCCCGTCAAGGAGCGCAAGGACAAGCAACAGATATTCAAATCCGTGCCAAAGAAGTTCTGGCTAATCGTCGGATTATGTTAGAAATATTTGCCCAAAACACAGGTCAATCTTTAGAAAAAATTGAGCAAGATACTGACCGAATGTTATACATGACTCCCGAACAAGCGAAAGAATATGGCTTGATTGATAAGATTTTGACCAGTCGGAAAGACTTACCCACCCCTATCCCTTCACTTACTTAATTTGTTAATATGCCTATTGGTGTTCCCAAAGTTCCCTATCGTTTACCCGGTCAACCCTATAGTGACTGGATTGATTTATATAACCGTTTATATCGAGAAAGAATCATCTTTCTGGGTAGAGGTGTCAATGACGGTTTAGCTAACCAGATTATCTCGGTAATGTTGTATCTCGATTCTGAAGACCCTGGTAAACCGATTTATCTGTACATCAACTCTCCTGGAGGTTCGGTGACCGCAGGTCTAGCTATCTATGATACGATGCAGTATATCAAATCAGAGGTAGTGACCATTTGTGTCGGTTTAGCGGCTTCGATGGGAGCGTTTTTATTAGCTGCTGGTGCTCCAGGAAAACGTCTAGCTTTACCCCATTCTCGGATTATGATTCACCAACCCCTAGGTGGAATACAGGGAAGAAGACAAGCGACGGATATTGAAATCGAAGCTAACGAGATTTTACGTATTCGTGATGAACTCAATCAAATCATGAGTCATCACACTGGTCAACCCTTAGAAAAAATCGAAAGAGATACCGATCGCGATTTCTTTATGTCCGCGGAAGAAGCTAAAGCTTACGGTATTATTGACAAAGTGATTGAGGAAAGCCCTAATTAAAGGCAACGGAGAGAGGGAGATTCGAACTCCCGGAAGCTTGCACTTCATCCGATTTCAAGTCGGACGCAATCGACCACTCTGCCATCTCTCCAGACAGACATAGATCATAACAAAAAAAGGGTAGTTTTGACTACCCCTTTTGCTTAAGAATTTTGGCAAAAATTAGACAACGAAGATATCGTTATTAGTCAAATCCACCCGTCCACTCATATCTAGTAAGCGAACCTGTGGTAAGGGACCACTACCGTCGGGATCGTAGAATAAGGTGTTTTGAGCACCACTCTGTAAATAGATAAAGCGCTGAGCTGATGTGGTAGCATTAGAACCTATGGTAAATTGATTAGCAGAAATAGGTCGTCCTGCTCGCAAACCACCACCAAAACCTCGAGCTGATACTTCTATTGTATCATCATTGGGTATATAGCCAGTGATTAGGTCAGGTCCTTGGTCGGGGGATTCGTAAACAAACAGGTCCTCACCAGGTCCACCGTTGAGAGTATCTTGACCAGAGCCACCAACGAGGCGATCGTTACCAGGTCCTCCTGTCAAGTTATCGTTACCTAAACCACCAATCAAGGTGTCGTCCCCTTCATCACCATTGAGACTATTGGCATTATCATTACCGATGATGGTATTATCCAGGGTGTTACCTGTACCGTTGATATTCCCATTTCCGGTTAAGGTCAGGTTTTCTATATTAGGGGATAAAACATAGGTAGCCGAAGCGAGAACGATATCAGTACCTTCGTTGGCCTCTTCCGTAATTACGTCTCTGGTATTATCCACAATATAAGTATCGTTACCGGGTCCGCCAATCAGGCTATCTACACCTGTTCCACCATCGAGGGTATCGTTACCAGCTTCGCCGGTGAGAACGTTATTGCCTTGGTTCCCGGTAATCTTGTTATCTAGTCGGTTTCCGGTACCGTTAATGGCGTTACCAGTAAGGATCAGATTCTCGATATTGTCTCCTAATGTATAGTTAATAGATGACTCAACTGTATCATTAGGATCGTTACCAGTTTCGATAACTTGATCCCCTTCGTTATCCACAATATAGGTATCGTTACCAGAACCACCAATCATGGTGTCCGCTCCCGGTCCACCGTTGAGACGGTTATCACCGTTATTACCTGTTAAGGTGTTATTTAAACCGTTACCGGTAGCGTTGATATTGTTTCGACCTGTGAGAGTGATGTTTTGTACGTTTTCTGGAATTTGATAGCTAACGGAGGCAATTACTTCATCTACATCCTCGCTTTCTTCATTTTTAGGCTGTTCTCTGATGACGTCATTCTCATCATCGACAAAATAAGTATCGCTACCTGGTCCACCAACCAGACTATCTACACCAGGACCACCATCTAGAGTATCGTTACCTTCTCCAGACTCTAAGGTGTCGTTACCCTCTAAACCTTCGAGAAGGTTGTCACCCTCTACGGTAACTATACGGTTATTAGCTGCGTTACCTTTTACTTTGATATCTCCAACCGGACCAAAGATGATGTTTTCTACGTTCCGTGGTAAATCGTAGGGAACAGAGGATTCAATCGTATCAATACCCCCGTCTCTCTCTTCCACCACGACGTCTTGAGGACTGTCGATTTTATATAAATCGTTCCCCGCACCACCTACCAGGCTATCATTGGCTGGGGGTTCCCCTTCGGGTACAGTACCATCTAGGGTATCATTTCCCTCACCGCCAATTAGGGTATCGTTACCAGCTAAACCGATTAAGAGGTTGCCATTATCATTACCTATAATCTCGTTACTCAGATTATTACCCGTTCCATTGACAGCTTGTTCACCTCTTAAAGTCAGGTTTTCTAAATTGGGATCCCTGAGTTCAAAATCAACGAAAGATTCAACGGTATCAGTTCCCCCGTTAGGAATTTCCACAATCGTGTCTGTCGTACTGTGGATGATGTAGGTGTCATTTCCCGCACCACCTTCGAGACGGTTGGTACCAGCAAAACCATCTAGGGTATCATTACCTCCACCCCCAATCAGAACGTTATTGTTGTTGTTACCGATGATTTCGTTATCACCGTCGTTACCAACTCCTCTAGTCCCATTCTCTGTGAGAATTAATTTTTCCAAATTAGCTGGTAGAGTGTAATCAACCGAAGAGGTTACCACATCTGTACCTTGATTAGGTTGTTCGACGATCGCGTCTTGGGGATTATCCACAAAATAGGAGTCATCCCCCTCTCCACCTTCCATCCTATCTACTCCTGCACCACCATTGAGGGTATCATCACCACCTCCCCCAATAAGGGTATCGTTACCTATTCCTCCTTCTAAGCTGTTGTTACCGTCATTTCCTGTCATGACGTTGTTGCGATCGTTACCGACGCTATTGAGATTACGCTCTCCCGTAAAGGTGATGTTATCTATATTTTCAACGATGTCATAACTAACGGAACTAATAATCGTATCTATTTCTGTAGGAGCTGCGTTTTCTTTAACAACTACATCTTTAGTGCTGTTAACTACAAAAGTATTGCTACCGCCGGCAGCGACCATACTATCAGCTCCTAGACCACCATCGAGAGTGTCATTACCTAGACCTCCAATGAGGGTATCATCTCCTCCTTTACCTTCTAGTAAATCGTTGCCATCTCCTCCGGTAATTTCGTTATTAATATTGTTACCAACTAGGGTAGTTGGTCCTTCACCTTCAAAGATTATATTTTCTACGTTAGAAGAGAGTTCGTAAGCAACAGTAGTGGTTACTGTATCTATCCCTTCATCGGTTTCTTCAACGATTTCATCTGCAGAATCACTGATGATATAGGTATCATTTCCTGGTCCACCTTTAAGAGTGTCCGTACCAAGACCACCGTCGAGGGTATCGTTTCCTTCTCCACCTTGTAATTCATCGTTACCGGCTAAACCTTGGAGGGTGTTATCCAGAGCATTACCAATAATCACGTTATTGGCGGCGTTACCGGTTCCAGTAATTGCCTGTCCTAATAAAGTTAGGTTTTCGAGATTGTCCCCCAGGGTATAGTCTATAGATGCTTCCACTGTGTCGATTTCATCAGGATCGGTACTGTCTTCGATGATCTGATCTTCTTCATTGTCGATACGATAAGTGTCATTACCTTTACCACCGGTCAGACTATCTATTCCCGGACCGCCATCGAGGGTATCGTCACCATTCCCACCAGAGAGAGTATCATTCCCGGCTAAACCTCGAAGTTCGTTATTTCCTCCCCTTCCGGAGATCAAGTTATCGAGTTCATTACCGGTGCCATTGACATTTCTATTGTTGGTAATGATTAATCTTTCCACACTATCGGGTAGGGTGTAGGTAACAGTGGTGCGGATTTCGTCTATTTCATCAGGAGCTGTGGATAATTCCAGAACTGTATCTCCTGAATTATTGACAAAATAAAGATCATTGCCAGCACCACCAATCATACTATCGGCACCGGGTCCACCGTTGAGGGTATCGTCTCCTAGACCACCGTTGAGGGTATCATCTCCTGTTTCCCCTACTAACAGGTTATTGCCATCGTTACCGAGAATAAAGTTATTCAGTGTGTTGCCTGTACCTTTGAAATTTCCCTCTCCTTCTAGGGTTAGGTTCTGTAAATTATCTCCTAGTACATAGTCAAATGAGGTTACGACCGTGTTGATGTCACCCCGATTACCTTTGACTTGAACAATTCTATCTCTAGGACTTGATAATAGATAAGTATCATTTCCAGCACCACCGATCAAGAGGTTAACACCTTCTACCCCATTGAGGGTATCGTCTCCGCCTGAGCCTCTGAGGGTGTCGTTACCTCCGTTACCCACTAAGAGGTTGGCTCCTCGATTACCGTTGATGCTGTTATTGAGGTTGTTACCTATACCCTCACTAGCCTCCTCTCCATCTAGGCTTAAATTCTCAACGTGATTGGGTAAAGTGTAGGAAACAAGGGCGATGACTTTATCTGTACCACCATTTCGTTGTTCGACGATGACATCTTCGCTATTTCTGACTAGATAGGTGTCATCTCCTTGTCCGCCAATCATTCTATTAAGACCCGATCCACCGTCTAAGGTGTCGTTTCCCGCTGCTCCTGTGAGAGTATCGTTGCCGTCTTCACCGGCTAGAGCATTATTACCAGGGTTTCCTAGAATTCTATTATCTTGTGCGTTGCCTGTGCCTGAGAGTCCTCGGCGACCTTGTAAGGTTAAATTTTCGACATTCTCGCTTAAGACATAATCAACGGAGCTTTGAACACTGTCTATACCTGCACCAACTAACTCAATAATGACATCATTGGCGCTGTTAACTATATAGGTATCGTCTCCCGGTCCACCGAGCATGGTATCATTACCAGCATTCCCGTCGAGGGTATCATTTCCTTCTTTGCCCTCTAGACTGTCATTCCCTGTACCACCTTCGAGGATATCATTGCCACCTAGACCATCGAGGGTATCGTTACCAGCTAAGCCTCTAATGGAGTCGTCACCTGATCCACCTGTAAGAAGGTCATCTCCACTTGTCCCTTCAATGACAACAAATGATCCTTCCTGAAAAAGTTCCCATTGTGTTTCTTTAAAACTATTCATAAATTTTTCCTCTGACACCACACCGTTAAGATCTTAACTTTTGTCTCGATCAATTTACAACATTTTGCTATTTTCTGCAATAGTTGCTATTTCTCAATATCATAGAATATTTGTTCAGAAACTAGGTGGTTATTTTTAGCTAGCCAAACTAAACTAATCTTCCTAATTTGATTATTTTCTAGATAGACTAGAGAAAAATTGCGCAATTTGCCCTCTGGGGTCTCTTTAATTCTCGGAACAGAAGCAGAATTGAAATAAATTGTTCCTTGTGGACTTTTATTGATAGCTTGACGGGATTTTGATTGGCTATGTCGTAAGCGATGGTGCATGTGTCCAAAGGTCACTAATAATATCTCTTTCCCCATTAATCTAATTTGGGAAATCGCTTCTGTTAAATCTGGATCACCGTAATCCCCACCGATTGGCTGCCAATCTTTACCACAGGAATCCTCGGGTCTGTCTCCTAATCCCCATGGTCCATTATGAGCTAAAATAATTAGGCGATCGCACTGGGTTTGTTGAGCCGCAGCCACTATCTTTTCGGTGGATTCTCTAAAGTTATGCACTGCGTAACGTTGTTGATAGAATTCTTCATTTTTCCAGATTGGACCACCCCAACTGAAGGGACGACTCCCCACTACTGAGATCTTCAATTCGGGAAAATCCCTTTTCCCGTAACCAACGTGACTTTCTCCTAGTATGTCTAACTGTTGTTGAACTCGGTCTTCTTGGCTATGATCATAAGGGCTTTTTTTTCTCCCCCAGTCTGTAGCTGTGTACCAAGCGTCATGATTGCCTAAAATAACTGCTTTGGGTATTTTTATGGCTGCTATTTGCCGCACTAACCCTACTGCTTCATTACCTAGATCGCCAACAAATAAAACCAAATCTACTCCTAGATAATCTAGGGCGATTTCATCTTCTGTTTCCCATTGGTCATGGACATCGCCTATGACGGCAATTTTAAGTTGTTGGTTTACCTGTTTGGTCATTTTTTTTGGGGAATAACCTGGCTTTGATTTTAGCAAAATTTAAGCATATATATACAACTAAACTTATTAGTAATAATAAAGCTAAAGGAGCTAATATTGGTACAAGCACAACAATTAAGGCTAATACCATCGCGCTTATTGATTCTAGAGTCGCTAATAAAAAATTGGCCAATCCCCCAGTTAAACCCGTCAAAGCAACACGCCCCGCTCCGTTGAGCCCCGCTATGGCGGTAGACGCTCCTCCCCCAGCTATTACCGCTATGCTCCATTGTGCTATGGGGTCTAAATCCCCTAAACTACCTGCGGTTAGTAAAGTTCCCACGACCATTGCTAGGGGAATTTTGACTGTGTCTAAGACATTATCTACTAGGGGTAAATAGTAAGCGAGGATTTCTATTACTGTAGCTATGGCTAATAAAATCAAGGCTTGAGTCGAACCGACCCATTGCCAATCGCTGTTTAATTGTAGATTACCAAATATAGAGGCTAGACTGAGAATCAAAAGGGGTAAAAATACTCGAAACCCAGCTGCGGCACTAAGAGTTATCCCTAAGGTTAATTCTAAAAGTATTTCCCAATAATTATCCATAGTTTTGACTGACAAAAAAAAATCCCCTAGGGTAGGGGATAAATTGAATTTAACTAGCCACATACTCACTCATATCTGCTTTACGCTTTCTTAATTTGGCTAAAGCTTCTCGTTCAATTTGACGTACTCTTTCACGAGAGATATTCAACTGTACACCAATTTTAGATAAAGTTAGGGGTTTACCGTCTGTTAAACCAAAACGGAGACTAATTACTTCTCTTTGTTGTGGTGTTAAATCAGACATTAATCTTTCTAAATCGAATTGGAGAGAAGCGTAGTTGGCAAAATCTTCCGGTGATTGTCCACTATCTTCCAATAATTCTCCTAATTCCGTATCGTTGTTATCGCCGACGCGTAAGTCGAGAGAGAGGGGTTGACGTGCTCTTTCTAGGTATTCTCGCACCTGTTTGGGGGTTAATTCTAACTCTTCGGCTAATTCTGCTATTGTGGCTGAACGACCTTTTTCCTGAGCGATTTGTCGTTGTGCTTTTTTGATTTTATTGAGTTTTTCTGTGATATGAATCGGTAAACGAATCGTACGGCTTTTTTCGGCGATCGCCCTAGTTATGGCTTGACGTATCCACCAGTAAGCGTAGGTAGAAAATCTATACCCCTTGGTGGGATCAAATTTTTCTACGCCTCGTTGCATTCCGATTGTTCCTTCTTGGATTAAATCTAATAAATCTAAGTTACGTTTTAGATATTTTTTGGCTACAGAAACTACTAAGCGTAAATTAGCTTCGATCATTTTACGTTTAGCTGTCTCCCCGGCGTAAATTTCTTGGCGTAATTTACCTACAGTAAGGTTAGCTGCTGCTGCCCATTCTGCTTCTGAGATGGTTTTTTGCGTTTTTGCTTCTAATTCTGCTTTACATTTTTCTAATTCCACTAACCGTTGTACTTGTTTGGCGTAAATAATTTCCTCTTCGTGAGTTAACAGGGGAACTCGACCGATTTCTTTGAGGTAAGCTCGAACTGAGTCAGTAGCATTTTGAGCAGTTTTCATAGTAGAGAGTCTATTCCTCCTAATAGAACACAATCAGTGTGAGGATATTGAGATAAGAGTTAATGTGAGCTTGGGCTGGTTTTTTAAGGTAATTTTTGTTATATTAACTAGG
>CALGKL010000148.1 GCA_937930495.1 uncultured Gloeocapsa sp. | reverse complement strand
AACTACTGTTCCGGGAATATGTCTAAAAATTCTAAATTCTGTAGGAGAAAGACGGATATCATAGCCATAACTGCTTAAACCGTAGGAAATCACCGGTAAATTATCAATTTTTCGGATTAATTGCGGTTCAAAGGGTGATATCATCCCTTCTTTAGCCATATTGGCGATCCAAATATCGTTTTTAATCACTTGCTTCTAGATGAAAATATTAATTAACCTAGCGATGTTGCTAGATAAACCAACGGGTATTAGCAACTATGCCCTGAATATCTTACCTTATTTGAAGGCATTAGAACCTACTCTGTTGGTAGCTAAGGCTAAAGAGAGCTACAATTATCGTCTGATTCGGGATGATCTATCCCCTGCAAAGGGAAGTAAAGGACATTTACAGCGTTTAATTTGGACGGAATGGGAATTACCCCAAATATATCAACAGGAAAAAGCCTCTTTATTATTTTCTCCTGTACCGGAAGCACCAGTCAGAGGTCAATTTCCCTATATAGTCATGGTACACGATTTAATCCCTTTGCGCTTTCCCCGTCTGCTGTCTCCTTTGACTCCTTATTTTCGTTACTATGTACCTAGAGTGGTTAAAAATGCTCAACATATTATCTGTAATTCTGTGGCTACCGCAAGGGATATTCAGCAGTTTTGGGGAATTAATCCTCAGAAAATTACCCCAATTTATCTCGGTTATGACGGGGAACATTTTCAACCTCTAAAGGATTTACCACCCTCGGAGGTTAGCTATTTTATCTATCTAGGACGTCATGATCCACATAAAAATTTATCTCGTTTAATCACTGCTTTTGCCAAAATAGCCGATAATTGTCGAGAAGAACTTTGGTTAGTAGGACCACAGGATCGACGCTACACACCCCAACTACGACGACTGGCGATCGCTCTTAATTTGGGTTCTCGTGTTAGATTTATCGATTATGTACCCTATAGAGATTTACCTAAATTATTAAATCAAGCTACAGCTTTAGTTTACCCTAGTCTTTGGGAAGGATTTGGATTACCAGTGGTAGAGGCTATGGCTTGTGGTACACCTGTTGTCACGTCTAATCTTGCTTCTTTACCAGAAATTACTCAAGAAGCTGCTATCTTAATTAATCCCTATCAGGTAGAGGAAATAGCCACAGCAATGGAGTTATTAGTAACCAACACCAAACAGCGATCGCATTTAACTGAATTAGGGTTAAAACAAGCTAGTCGGTTTAGTTGGGCTAAAACGGGAGAAGCTACGGCTAAATTGTTAAGTAAATATGGATAAATAATATGACTTCTACTAATTTTTCTGTCCTAGTTCAAAATATGTTACAGGAAGATTTTTACCCTCATCCTGTCCAATCACCTGTTGAATTAATCCAAACCCATATTTCTTATATTTTTCTGACTGGTGACTACGCTTACAAGTTAAAAAAACCTGTAAATTTTGGCTTTTTAGATTTTTCTACTCCCGCTAAACGTCATCATTTTACTCAAGAGGAATTAAGACTGAATCAACCCCTAGCACCAGATATTTATCTAGAGGTTTTACCGATTACTTTAGTTAACAATCACTATCGTCTCAATGGAGAAGGACAAGTTCAAGAATATCTCTTAAAAATGAGACAGTTTCCTCAAGAAAATCTTTTAATTAATCTCCTGCAAAAACAAATTTTGCTTCCTCAACATTGTCAAGAATTGGGTAAAATTTTAGCAAATTTTCATCAAAATACTCCCACCAATGAATATATTACTAGTTTTGGTACTCCAGAGAAGATAGCTAAATCAATCAATGAAAATTATCAGCATACAGTTAAATATCTAGATACGATTCAACCGAAACAACAATATTTAGAAACTAAAGCTTTTACCGATTATTTTTTAACGGTGAATCAAAATTTATTTACTCGACGACAAAATCAGGGAAAAATCAGAGAATGTCACGGGGATTTACACTTAAAAAATATTTGTTTATATCAAGATAAAATACAACTATTTGATCGCATTGAATTTAACGAAGAATTTCGTTATGTTGATGTTATCTATGATGTAGCTTTCACCCTGATGGACTTAGACTATCATCAAGCTTCTGATTTAGGGAATATTTTCTTAAATACCTATTTAGAGACAACCGGAGATTGGGAAGGAGTAGAGGTTTTACCAATTTATTTGACTCGTCAAGCCTATGTCAGAGCGAAAGTCAATTCTCTCACCCAAGACGATCCTAGTCTTAGTTTGACCGAGAGAGCAAATCTCAGACAAGCAGCATCGGGTTATTATAACCTAGCTTGGCGATATGGTCAACGCCAAAGGGGTAAAATTATCCTAATGTCGGGACTTTCCGGTTCAGGAAAAACCACTGTAGCCAAAAAAATAGCACCCCAACTTCAAGCTATTCTAATTCGTTCTGATGCAGTACGTAAACATTTAGCCGGTATTGCTTTAGAGAGTAGAGGTGGAGAGGAGATATATAGCCAACAGATGAGTGAGCAAACTTATCAAAGGTTGTTAGAAATAGGTTTAAAACTGACCAAAGAGGGATTTACGGTGATTCTCGACGCCAAATACGATCGCTTGCGTTGGCGATTAGAAGCAGCAGCAGCCGCCAAAACAGCAGGTATTCCCCTAGAGATTTACCATTGTACAGCGCCATTGACGGTGTTGCGTGAGAGGATAAAGGAACGGATTGGGGATATTTCTGACGCTACTGTGGAGCTTTTAGAGGAACAACTAGCCAACCGAGAAGAATTTACGGACACCGAGAGAGAATATGTAACCGTTGTTGATACTTACCAAAATAATTGGGGGGGTGTCAATATTTCCTGAGAAAGGTTAACATAAGTTAATAATAGTAAAATAAGAATTAGCATCAAGTTGTGAAAACCAAGCTAATTAAAAAACACCTCACTAGGAGAGTAAAGAGTGAACAAAAATAGTAAAAAATGGCGCAACGCGGGATTATACGCACTATTAGCGCTAGTGGTAGTAGCCCTGGGGACAATATTTGTAGATCAACAACCCCCAACTCTAACCACCTGGAAGTACAGTCAGTTTATAAAAGAGGTACAAAATCATCGTGTTGAAAAAATTCAACTAACACCAGACCGTTCTCAAGCCAAAGTAACAGCCCAAGATGGAGAACAAGTCATAGTTAACCTTCCCAACGATCCTGGTTTATTAGAACTCTTAATCAACAACAATGTAGACATCTCCGTAGATACCCAAAGAGATGATAGCTTCTTATTAAGAGCCTTAAGCAGCCTATTTTTACCATTTTTACTACTTGTGGGGTTATTTTTCCTCCTGCGTCGAGCCCAAAACGGACCTGGTTCACAAGCGATGAACTTTGGTAAATCCAAAGCCAGAGTCCAAATGGAACCCCAGACCCAGGTAACCTTTGGAGACGTAGCGGGAATCGAACAAGCTAAATTAGAACTAAACGAAGTAGTTGACTTCCTCAAAAACGCCGATCGCTTTACCGCTATTGGTGCAAGAATTCCCAAAGGAGTACTATTAGTAGGACCTCCAGGAACGGGTAAAACCCTGTTAGCGCGAGCAGTAGCAGGAGAAGCAGGTGTTCCCTTTTTCTCGATTTCAGGTTCAGAATTCGTAGAAATGTTCGTGGGTGTAGGTGCATCACGAGTCAGAGACCTATTTGAACAAGCAAAAGCCAACGCTCCCTGTATCGTCTTCATCGATGAAATCGACGCAGTAGGTCGTCAGCGTGGAGCCGGATTAGGTGGAGGTAACGACGAAAGAGAACAAACCCTTAACCAGTTACTCACAGAAATGGATGGTTTTGAAGGTAATACCGGAATCATCGTTATTGCAGCCACCAACCGTCCCGATGTACTCGATGCTGCTTTACTACGTCCTGGACGTTTTGACCGTCAAGTAGTAGTAGATCGGCCCGATTATGCAGGTCGTCAAGAAATTCTCCGGGTTCACGCTCGCGGTAAAACTTTAGCTAAAGACGTAGATTTAGATAAAATCGCTCGTCGTACCCCTGGATTTACCGGAGCTGATCTTTCTAATCTTCTCAACGAAGCAGCTATCTTAGCCGCTCGTCGTAACCTAACGGAAATCTCCATGGATGAAGTGAACGACGCTATCGATCGCGTTTTAGCCGGTCCTGAGAAAAAAGAACGGATTATGAGCGAAAAACGCAAAGCGGTAGTAGCTTACCACGAAGCAGGTCACGCCCTAGTAGGTGCTTTAATGCCCGATTATGACCCCGTCCAAAAAATCAGTATCATTCCCCGTGGACGCGCAGGAGGACTAACCTGGTTCACACCTAGTGAAGATCGGGTAGAATCAGGTCTGTTTTCTCGCTCCTACCTACAGAATATGATGGCTGTAGCTTTAGGTGGTCGGATCGCTGAAGAAATTGTCTTCGGTGAAGATGAAGTCACTACAGGTGCTTCTAATGATTTACAACAGGTAGCTAGTCGCGCTCGTCAGATGGTAACTCGTTACGGGATGAGTGAACGTCTCGGTCCTGTGGCTTTAGGGCGTCAAAACGGTAATATTTTCCTCGGACGGGAAATAGCCTCCGATCGCGACTTCTCCGATGAAACCGCCGCGGCGATCGACGAAGAGGTACGCAACCTGGTTGAACAAGCCTATCGTCGAGCTAAAGAGGTTCTAGTCAACAATCGTCACATTTTGGATCGTTTAGCGGAAATGCTCATCGAGAAAGAAACCGTTGACGCTGATGAGTTACAGGAATTACTGGCTAATAGTGAGGTCAAAATGGCTACTATTTCCTAATTCCTTTTTCTAACTATTTTAAGCAGCCCAACCGTTAAAGTTGGGCTGTTTTTTATTGGATTAGACAAGGTTCTACTCCCCAAAGGCGGCACCCAGATTCGAACTGGGGGATAAAGGATTTGCAGTCCTCGGCCTTACCACTTGGCTATGCCGCCATTTTTTCTAGCTTTCCTACAATAGCACAAAATTCGGCATTTGCCAAGAGATTATTTTAATTATTTGATTCTTCTTTCCCTCCTAAATTCTAAAATACGTTGATTCAATTCGGCAGAGGAAGCTCTGCTAATCATATGAGCTCTGAAGGGTTGCTCATTGCTTAAATAGTCTAAATAAGCAGATTGTAGGAAAACCGCGTATTCAGGATCACCCACAAGATGTGTTTGAAAAAAAGCTGTTGTTGTAGCGCTAGTATATTTATGCAATAATTCTGGTGGGGGTAGGGTAATATTGATATGAGCTTGAATAACATTGTTAAAATCAGCATCGATTTGAGAAAAATCAATATGAGCTTGTCCTTCTTGTAAGAGTAAATACTTATGCTCTGTGGTTAACCAAGGAAAAGAGTTAACTTGTTCAAAAATAAAAGGTGTAGCCGGATCAAAATTACCAGCAGCAATAAACACAGGTACAGAGATTTTCCCTAAACCTTCCGGACCAAAAACAGCACTATTGACGGGATTAGCAGCATAGACCGCAGCTATTCTAGGATCTTGAAAGTTATATTCTTTTCCCTCTAATTCTAAGGCTCTACATTGTAAAAGTAATGAAGTATTGCCACTAATTCTCTTTAAATCACATTCTTGCTCTAGATGGTCAAAATCAAGAGTAGCTCCGGCTAGAGCTAAAATACTGTAACCACCAAAGGAATGACCAAATAGTCCAACTCTAGTTAGTTCTAATTTACCGTTAAATTGACTAGGGTTGCGTCTTTCGAGTTCGTCAAGGACAAAACTAATATCCAAGGGACGATCGATAAATTCCTCGGTAATAGGTAAAGTACGCGCTAGACCATTGAGTAAATTTTCGACTTGAGTAAAATCACTCCCCCGATGCTGGGGAATTGCTACTAGATAACCGTAGGAAGCTAAATGAGTAGCTATCCAGCCAAAATCTTCTGGGGACGATCCTAAACCATGGGAAATAACAATCACAGGGGTATCGGGATTTAATTCACCTTGGGGATAGTAAACTAAAACCCGAAAAGAGCGATGGCGACTGCTATCAGTAAGCTCCCAGGTTTCCTGAGTAACTCTTTGCTCTCCTGGTTGGGTTAGGTCAGGAAGTTGACCATAATTGACTGTGGATGTAGTCTCGATTTCTTGTGAGGCTAATCTGATTATTTCTTCGCTAAATAAGATCGTCGCCTCCACCACATCATTAATACGAGCGACTATAGCTTGTAATTCTCGAAGGTTAATCTCGATATTGACCGGAAGTTCACGTAAAAAACCGATTAAACTCAGTCCTTCAGGACGAAAAGCAGCCTTGACTAATGCACCCCGAAGAGGAAATTTACCGTTTCTACCTCCTTCGATATTGATAATATATCCTAAACGTAGGAGAAAATCTTCGCCGATAGAACTATTCAATAGACGAGATAAGCGAACCGGATCTACTTCTATAGTTTGATTGAGTCTTTCTTGAAAGGCGATTTGATCTGCTGTTGTCGCTTCAGCTAATCTCAGATAAAAAGCTAAATCACCCTTAATTGTCCCAGATTGGGCAAATTCTGCTAGAGAATTAATACTTAAAGAGAGTCTCAAGGGAGTATAAAGAAAGAAAATATTTTGCGAAGCTACAGCAGCGCTTGCTGTCATCATAGTAACTATCAATCCTGAGACGAAAGAGGCTAAAGGGTGAGCTTTTTTGCTGAAAATTAACATGGAGATCCAATTTATTATGGCTGACCTCAATTCTAAGGGATTTGAAAAGTCTCGATAAAGTTATAATGGAAAAAAATTCTTAATATATATATTGATTAATTGATGAATTCAGAAGAATTCCCCAACTTAGATGACTTAACCACCACTGAGGTGATCCCAGAATCACCCCAAGATCCTGTTGATGATTCACCCCCATCAGATACCCTTACCCTTCTACAAACTCAAAAAGAAAATCTGCTCGAGGAAATCAAGAGCTTACAAGAACAAAAAAAACAACTCCAAGCTAGTGTCAGTCGTTTGGTGGAAGAAGCTGTAGTGGAATTAGAGCAACGTAAACAAGCTCTGTTGATTACCATTGAACAATTAGAAAGACGCCGCGATCGCATTGAACAAGAAATGCGCAGCAACTTCGCGGGAGTCTCTCAAGAATTAGCCATTAGAGTACAAGGATTCAAAGACTATCTCGTCGGTAGTTTACAGGATTTAGCCGCAGCCGCCGAACAATTAGAATTATCTCGCGTTGATAGTTGGGAGAATCCACCCCAACCAAGTACGATTAGAGAATCAACTACACCGCAATTTAGTCAACAAGCTTTTAAACAAGAAAAACAAAAAATTCAACAGTTAATCGAACAATATCGCAATCGTCCAGATTATTATGGTCCACCTTGGCAATTGAGACGCACTTTTGAACCAATTCACGCCGAAAGAGTGGAAAATTGGTTTTTTAATCAGGGTGGAAGAGGTGCAATTCGTTCCATGGGATCCCGTTTACAAAATATTTTAGTCGCTTCAGCGGTGATTGCTATCTTGTCTCAACTATACGGTGATCACAGTAAAAACTTAATTCTAGCCGATAGTCCCGAAAGACTCGGAGAATGGCGACGCGGTTTACAAGACTGTCTCGGAATTTCCCGCAGCGATTTTGGACCTAATCGGGGGATCGTTTTATTCGAAAATCCCGAAGCTTTAGCTCAAAAAGCCGAAAGATTGGTAGAAGAGCAAGAACAACCTTTAATTATTATCGACGAAATGGAAGAAAAAGTTAGTCTATCTCTGTTACAATTTCCCCTGTGGCTAGCTTTTGCACCTGAGCCACAATCAGCATCTAGTTATAATTATCTCTATTAGGGGGATTTTATGCTTACTTCCCTACTCGTGATTCTAGGATTAGTTTTACTCGGTTATCTCCTCGGTTCAATTCCTACAGGTTATTGGCTAGCTAAATATCTCAAAGGTATCGATATTCGGGAAGTTGGCTCGGGCTCAACTGGAGCTACAAACGTACTAAGGAATGTGGGTAAAACCGCCGCCTTAATCGTCTTACTAGTAGATTTGACCAAAGGAATGATCGCCATCGCCTTGATTCCAGTATTTAGTCAAGCCCTACCTGATAGTTGGAAAACTTGGTTGATAGTCGCTACCGGATTAGCAGCGATTATCGGTCACAGCAAATCTATCTGGTTAAATTTCCAAGGGGGAAAATCCGTAGCCACTAGCTTGGGGGTATTATTGCTAGTTAATCCCGCGATCGCTTTAGCTTGTCTAGGGGTGTTTCTGCTAGTTTTAGCTATATCCAGAATAGTATCTTTAAGCTCTATCTGTGGCGCGATCGCCCTAATTATTTTGATGGTAACCTTACAACAACCCCCAGCGTACATTC
>CALGKL010000147.1 GCA_937930495.1 uncultured Gloeocapsa sp. | reverse complement strand
TGCAATTCATTCCCGTCAAAAATTAGTCATTGGTATGGAGCAAGCTGTGAATACACTACAAAGAGCAGGGTTAAAATCAGCTTAAAAACTTTTGTTTGATTTTACGCCGAATCAGAGTAGAGAGAGAGGAATTTTCCAGATCTTGTTTTTGAGCTTCTAAACGGGAAATCCGGTTTTTAAGTCGGAAAATTTCCTCTTTCTGAGCGTCAATGGTACGATTGCGATCGCTTAAAGCGGCGTTAATTAGGGCATTATGTAACTTTAAGTAACCAAGAGGATCTTTCGGATTACGCTGTAAGAGTTTTTCGGGAGACAGATGTAATTCGGGAGCGATACCTTGGAACGCGTCGCGACGCAACCGTTGATAATTAGCTTGTAATTCTTGGGTCCGTGGTGAGTTAATAGTAGTTATAAACAGATTCACCGCGCCTATTTTATTGATATCTGTAGGAGTTTGTAAAGGAGTTAACTCTTCCGGAGTAACTAACCAACCAACCCTACCTTGAGCAGAGAGAGTCTCTAATACCCTAATTAAAGCATCTCGACGCTCTTGATTGAGATTTTTGGCTGAAACCTCTAACATAATGACACAATCAGGAGAATTGGCTAAAGTTTGTAAACCACCCTCTAAGACAGCGAATTCATAACCTTCCACATCAATTTTGAGGAGATCAAGAGAGGATATCTGTAATTGCTGTAAAAAAGTATCGAGAGGATAAAGGGGTATAGTGATTTTGGCTTTGATTTTAGCCCTTCCGGTCGCACCGATACCGCTAAAAGAAGACTCCTCAGTCAGATAAAAATCCGTTTCTCCCTCTGTCGCACCTAAACAAACTTGATGAGCTTGTACAATTTGCTCTAAGTGATTAAGAGAGATATTTTGTTGGCAAAGTTGATAAACTTCAGGATTAGGTTCAAAAGCGATTACTAAACCAGTTTCGGTTACTCTCTGACTAGCTAATAGGGTATAATAACCGAAATTAGCGCCAACATCTACAACCCTAGCACCGGGATGAATTAAACTCAGTAATAATTGAGAGTCAAAATATTCCTGATAATAACCATAGTAGATATCCGCACCCAGGCGATCGCCCAAATCTACATAACATTTTAAACCCGAATTTAATTCAGTTAGACGAATATCAGTTACACCCACGGGATGATAACGCTCTCGTAGTGAGCGCACAAAATTAGTATAGGGAGTAATCAATTCAGGAAAATTACCGACTTCGTATAAAAATTCGTGAAGCACTCGCAGCTTCAATTCTCTTTGCTCCTCCATGTTTTTTTCCTTAGCAAGCTAATTGATCTTAGCTCAGGATAACTCAATCAGGTAGTTGTTGTGCTATTTAATGAGGATAACTGGGGTTGAATCATCGCTTGTAGGTTAATCGCTTCGGGATTAAAACGATAACCCACATTACGCACAGTTTGAATAATACTAGGTTGTCGGGGGTCAATTTCGATTTTTTTGCGTAGAGAGAGTACATGAGTATCGATAGTACGTGGATTATCGATAGCATCGGGCCATGCTCTTTGTAGTAATTCTGAGCGAGTTAGGGCATTTCCTTGAGCTTGAGCCAAGACATAGAGTAAACTAAACTCTTGGGGGGTTAATTCCACCAATTCTCCCTGGAATTCTACGCAACGATGGACTAAATCTATTTTTAATAAACCATATTCTAGAGCTAAAGGAGCATTGTTCGTCCGTTGACGTCTAAGCAAAGCTTCCACCCTAGCGGTAAATTCTTGCATTCCAAAAGGTTTACGGAGATAATCATCTGCTCCTGCTCTTAAACCCCTAACGATATCTTTTTCGCTGTTACGTGCAGATAGGATCAGTATCAGTGATTTTTCTTCTTGATATAGCCAATTACAGAATTCTATACCATCCCCATCAGGTAAATCCGAATCTAGAATAGTCAAAGTTGCTTGACTCTTGTTGAAAAAATTTCTGGCTTGTTGAATAGTTGAACAATGATGTACTGAATAACCTGCTTGTTGTAGATGCCATCCCAGAAGCGATCGCAGATGAGGATTGCCTTCTACAATTAGAATAGATATCAAGTTTCCCTCGACCTTGTTAATTATAAATAAACTCTAATTTAGTTTCAGATTAACAAAGAAAATGTCAACATTATGTAACAATCGTTACTAATAAATCTTTGTTTACATAACGTACGAGTATAATAGAGATAATCTAAAAGTAACATATAAGTGTAAGGCTACATACTTCCCAAGGGGAAGGTCAATCAAGGATTGTCAAGATGAAACTAAATAAAATAATTACTACCGTTTTCGGCACAGCTTTAATTACTCTACCTGCTTTAAGCCTAGCACAATCTGCTGTAGAAATAATAGAAGTGCAATTCCAAAAAGCTAATCAGTTTCTCACCGACGAGGGTTATAGTTTAACCCATGATCCTATCGAAGGTCAACTCGGGAGAGATGCTTATGATAATCTCAACGTTAATCTGATGAATGATTTTGTTTATGCGATTGTAGCGGTTTGTGACAATAATTGTACCGATATTAACCTAGAGATTTACGATGAGAATAACCATCTGATTGATTCTGATACCGAAACAGATGATATTCCCATTCTCCAAGTCGCTCCGAAATGGACGGGAAAATTTGATATTAAAGTTACCATGGTTAGCTGTAGTAATGTTCCCTGTAGCTACGGTTTAAGGGTTTATGGTAAACCAGGAGAATAATTTAAACCTAGTGGTTTCCCAAGAATATAATACTATAACAATGTTGTTCCTCTGATGCATAAAACTTGGCAATCTGTATTTATCTTTTTCCTGTTGACGACTATGGTAGGGACAACTTATCTATATAATTTTACTATGCCTGTTTTAATGGTATTTGCGATCGCCTATTTCAGCAAAGGTTCAAGGGTAGTTAAACGGCAAAACAGCAATAATGGAAGTACCAGAAACTAATCTTGAGGCTATTGATTGGCAAAAATTAGCCCAGGAGTATCTAAAATATTCCCCAAAAGTCTCTGAAAGGGGGTTTGGGGGTTATGGTGAGACCGTGGGTTATCCCCAAATACCCAACTCAATAAAATTGAGAGATTATCAACGGGAAGCAGTAGCTAACTGGTTACGTCATCGGGGGAGAGGGACTTTAAAAATGGCCACCGGAAGTGGTAAAACCATTACCGCTTTAGCGATTACGACCGAACTTTATCAGAAAATCAATTTACAGGTATTGATAGTTATTTGTCCCTATCGTCATTTGGTTAATCAGTGGGCTAAGGAATGTCAACGCTTTAACCTTCAACCAATTTTAGCTTTTGAAAGTGTCCATAACTGGCAAAGTCTCCTAGCAGGAAAATTATATAGTATCCGCAGTTCTCAAAAAGGTTTTTTGACGGTTATTACTACTAACGCTACCTTTGTCACTGATCATTTTCAATCACATATTAAATTTTTTCCCGATCGCACTTTAATCGTAGGAGACGAAGTACATAACTTAGGATCACCTCGTTTAGAAGCTTGTCTACCTCTGAGGATAGGTTTACGCTTAGGATTATCAGCTACTCCTGAGAGGTATTTTGATGAAGAGGGGACCGAAGCGATTAGACAATATTTTGGCGAAATCTTACAACCTGAATTTACCCTAGCTGATGCGATTAAAACAGGAGCATTGGTATCCTATAACTATTATCCTCTTTTTGTGGAATTGACACCCCCTGAGGCGATCGCCTATGCTAAACTAACCCAGGGTATTGGTTGGTTGCTTCAGCAAAACAAAAGCAGAGATCAGGAAAAACTAACCTCCTTACTGATGAAGCGAGCTCGTTTAGTTGGTGCAGCTACAAATAAGCTACCTGCTTTATACCAACTCATGGAAAGACGACTAGACACTACCCATACCCTATTTTACTGTGGTGACGGTTGCGTCGAGGGAGAAGATACTACCTATCGACGTCAACTAGCTGCGGTAACGAAAATGTTAGGAAAAGATTTAGGTTATCGAGTCAACACCTATACAGCGGATACTCCCCTAGAAGAGAGAGAAAAACTCCAACAACAGTTCGACAGCGGAGAATTACAAGGATTAGTAGCGATTCGTTGTCTTGACGAGGGAGTAGATATCCCCTCGATTCAAAACGCCGTAATTTTAGCTAGTACAAGTAATCCCCGTCAATTTATCCAACGTCGGGGGAGAATTTTACGTCCCCATCCTCATAAAAAAAAGGCTACTCTTTTTGATATGATTGTCATCCCTCCGGAATTAGACAGGGAAATTTTGGAGACCGAGAGAAACCTCTTTCGGAAAGAATTGAAGCGTTTTATAGAATTTGCCGATTTAGCTGATAATAGTGAAGCAGCAAGACAAAAAATTATCACCCTTGCTGCTAAATATGATATTTCCCTAGACTAACCTTTTCATCTCCGACTCTCCCGCTTTTTTAAGTTGGTAGGTAACTCCTCCTGTCAGTAAGGTTATCCCCAACCATTGAGTCAAACAAGCTAAAAAGATAGACATAGTCATTGCATTTTGACTACCGAGGATAGGTGTTACCGAAAATAACCATAACCAAGGTTGATCAGAAGGAGTGATTCTAAACAAAGCAAAAACGATTAAAGGTAATATTGTTAGGCTAAATAGAGTACCTATACTACTCCAGCCAACCGAAAATTTGGGACTTTGCCAAAGTTGGATGACCTGGAAGAGTACAGCCAATAATAAAATCAAATTAGCATTGAGTAACCAACCCCCAAAGATGGCAACTCTCGCAGTAGAATCTAAAAAGAGAAATAAACAGGGAAGAATATAAAGAGTCATTATCCCCAGATTAACAGCGATCGCCACTATTGCTGGACTTTTTTCTCCCAAGAGTAAATCCTTCAGCAGATTACCTCTAGTGTTTACTTCCCGATGACGATAACGTGACCAATCTTTCAACGCTCCAGAGGAAGGAGTTAAAATGGCGATCAGAATTAGACAAAATATCAGATTAGCTACTTGTAGACAGGTAAAATTTTTTACTTCATCATCCCATAACTGATGTTGCAGAGTCAAACCAAGAGCAACACAAATAAAGCTAAAACTTAACCAATAACTTTGGTATTTAGTTAAAACCGTAGAGACAGGGTTATTAAAACGGTGTTGAATTCCTTGCCAAGCCCAATAACTCCAAAGAGTATAATTGAGTAAAATCAGACTAATTCCCGTAGTCGCCTGACTAAATAGAGGTTTACCGTACCATTGTAACTCGGCTAGATTGTCTAGATTCAGATATTTGACCGTGTCTGGTGGTAAAAATGTAGCCTTGACTAAAT
>CALGKL010000146.1 GCA_937930495.1 uncultured Gloeocapsa sp. | reverse complement strand
CCTAGACAATTAAGTCTTTTTGACTAGCTTGTATGAGTTTGAATAAGTTTTATAGAGCGGTAGCTTAAGGTTATGATTAGTTTGAACGTTTTTACTAAATCATAACTTTTTTCTATGTACTACATGACTGAGCCTCCCTACTTGTTAGTCGTTTTTGGTTTTTTAGCAGCGATCGCTTCTGGTGCTGCCTTTGAAGCATCCCTAAAAGAAAAAGCAACTCAACTCCGTAACAAGATCGAGTTACCTAGCGTCAAACTCAGAGAACAACTAGATTTATTTACTCCTTTTCTGGGTATATGCGGAGGAGTATCCATATTTTTAGCAGGTGGCTTAGCTCTGTTTAGCGTTAAACTAGCTGTTGGCTATACTATTTCTTTGATTTTAACTGCACTAATAGGTAGATTAATTTGGTCGCAATTAATCAAGTTATTAATACAGTTACAAGAAGGTGGTTCACAATCTATAGATTTAGACGCTTATTAAAATCTTAGGTGCGCTGAGCGCACCAGAAAAAATTTTTAGACTTTTGAAAGATTAGGTAATTTAACTTTAGGGAGTGGCTCATTGATTCCCACTTCAAATCGTCGCTTATTTAACCAATTTAATTCCGGACTGTTAAAAGATTACCTATTCTAGTCTTTGTAAGATTAATAGCTCTTGGATGTGTTATTTTTGGCTCAATTTTGCTTTTTTAAATGTTTCTTGATATTTTTTTTACAGGTGCTGTTGGGAATAGATAAGGTTTAAACTAAAAATAGTTAATATATCTTTACAGTAAAGCAAATGAGCGGGACTCTACAAAGATTGTGGCAAACTATTAATTACTTTGAAGTCTTACCAATCATTGGTAGTATCCAAAAGATTGTTAATCAACCTAAATCATTAAAATTACAAACTATGGGGCTGATTTTAGTAACAGGTGCTACGGGTGGGGTAGGTAAACGGGTAGTTAAATACCTACTAGAAGGGAATTATCGCGTTAGAGTCTTAGTCAGAGACGCAGCTAAAGCGAGGGAATTATTCGGTAACAGCGTAGAAATCTGGGAAGGAGATTTAACTATACCCGAAACCCTCAACCCTGGATTACTCTTAGGTGTTTCCGGGGTGATTTGCTGTACAGGAGTAAGAGTACAACCAGTAGAAGGAGATACACCTACTAGAGAGAAATATTATCAGGGGATTAAATTTTATCTTCCCGAAGTGGTAGATAGTCCTTTGATGGTAGAGTATGAGGGAATGAAAAACCTCTTAGGGGTAATTAAACCTCACTTACGTTCTGATGAGAGACTATTATTTGATTTTACTAACCCCAATCAAGATTTTAGGGAGTTTTGGGGTGCGGTAGATGATATCGTCATGGGAGGAGTAAGTCAATCCCAAATCAGTTTAGGCGGAAATCGCGCAATTTTCTCAGGTAATGTCTCCATCGCTAATAATGGGGGATTTGCTTCGGTAAGGACAAGGAATTTTACTCCCCCATTGGATTTATCGGAATATGAAGGAATCAGTCTCAAAGTCCAAGGAGATGGAAAACGTTATAAATTTATTATGCGTTGTGAAGGGAAGTGGGATGGCGTTGCCTACTGTTATTCCTTTGATACGATCTCTAACTACCCCCAAACTGTCGATATTCCCTTTAAGAGTTTGATTCCTGTAATTAGAGCGAAAACCGTCAAGGATGCGGGAGAATTTGATTCTAGTCGGGTGTATTCTCTGCAATTGATGTTGAGTAAGTTTGAATACGATGGAGGGTTGAATCCGCGTTTTTCTCCTGGATTGTTTGGTTTAGAGATAGAAACGATCAGAGCTTACGGGAAAAATGTGAACACACCAGAAGTTATTTTAATCAGTTCGGCGGGTGTAACACGTCCTGGACGTCCCGGAATCGATTTGAGTCAAGAACCTCCCGCGGTAAGATTAAATGAGCAATTAGGGGGTATTTTAACCTGGAAATTAGCAGCAGAAGAGTTATTGCGCTCTAGTGGCTTGCGTTATACTATTATTCGTCCTTGTGCTTTGACGGAAAATACTGGGGATAAACGCTTAATCTTTGATCAAGGAGATAAGATCAGAGGACAAGTCAGTAGAGAAGCGATCGCCAAATTATGTTTGGCAGTTCTGCAAAATCCCGAAGCGGTTAACAAAACTTTTGAAGTGAGGGAAACTGAAGAAATAGTCAAAGAACAAGATTATCAGCAGCTTTTTGCTACCCTCAAAGTAGATCAACTATGAAACAAACCAAAAAAGCCCAATTTACGCCTATCTTAGTCGCTCCTAGTCAAGTCATCAAAGGAGAAAAAATCCTTGGGGAATCTCTAGGTGCGATCGCCTCTTTAGGAAAACGTCCCTTGATTATTGGGGGAGAGAAGACAGAATCTTTAATCAAACGGGAGATTAAGCCGATTCTAGAGCAGTTTAACCTGTTTTTGAGTAAATATAGTCCTGACTGCTCAGAAACTTCTCTCAAAACCTTAAAAGCCCAAGTTAGCGAGCATAAAAGCGATTTCATCATTGGTGTAGGTGGAGGAAAGGCTTTAGATACGGCTAAATTGGTGGCTAACCAGTGTAACCTACCTGTAGTAACTATTCCCACTTCAGGTGCTACTTGTGCAGCCTGGACCGCTTTATCTAACGTCTATACCGATAAGGGAGGATTTCTATACGATGTCCCCTTAAGTAAAAGTCCCGATTTACTGATTTTAGACTATGAGTTAATCAAAACCGCACCGAATCGTACCTTAATCGCTGGAATTGGTGACGCTTTAGCTAAATGGTACGAAGCGTCGATCAGTAGTGGACATTCCCAAGCTACCCTAACTATAGCTGCAGTACAGCAAGGGCGAATTTTACGGGATATTTTGCTACAAAAAGGGGTAACAGGGGTACAAAATCCAGGTGGTGAAGAGTGGAAAGAGGTAGTCGATGCTACTGTTTTACTAGCTGGTGTGATTGGTGGTTTGGGTGGAGCTAATTGTCGTACAGTTGCTGCACACGCTGTCCACAATGGTTTAACCCATCTTCAATCGGACTATTACACCCTCCATGGGGAAAAAGTCGCCTATGGGATTTTGGTACAATTGCGTCTAGAAGAAATGGTGCAAAATAATCAATTAGCAATTTCAGCTCGAGAACAACTATTAAAATTCTATAGCGAAATCGGGTTACCTCAATCTCTAGAAGATTTGGGATTAGCTAAGGTTACTTTATCCGAGTTACGCAATTGTGCAGAATGGATCTGTAAGTCTGATTCAGATATCCATCGGTTACCTTTTAGGGTGACACCAGAACAATTAATCGCGGCAATGGTTTCGACAAAGGTAAAATCTCTGGTAAAATAGAAGATTAGTCTTTTTTTTTCTTGGTCATCTAAATCTACCATGAGTTTAAGTTGGATTAGCCGTGCGCAACGTTTAAGCAGTTTACCTCCCTACGTATTTGCTCGTCTCGATGAGTTGAAAGCTCGCGCCCGTGAACAGGGTATAGATTTAATCGATTTGGGTATGGGTAACCCTGATGGTAGCGCACCACAACCGGTGATTGACGCGGCGATCGCCGCTTTGGCTAAAAAAGAAAATCACGGTTATCCCCCTTTTGAGGGGACGGCTAATTTTCGTAAAGCCATTACTACTTGGTATCAACGTTGTTATCGGGTAGATTTAGATCCCAATAGCGAAGCTTTACCTCTGTTGGGTTCGAAAGAAGGTTTAACTCACCTGGCTTTAGCTTATGTAGATCCCGGTGATCTAGTCTTAGTACCTAGTCCAAGTTACCCGGCTCATTTTCGCGGTCCCTTGATTGCTGGGGGTGAAATCTACCCTCTGATTGTTAAACCAGAGAATGACTGGTTAATCGATATCGCCTCTATTCCTGAAGCGATCGCCCGAAAAGCCAAAATTCTCTATTTTAATTATCCTAATAAC
>CALGKL010000145.1 GCA_937930495.1 uncultured Gloeocapsa sp. | reverse complement strand
TTTAGCCGCAAAAATCGTGCAAAATGCTCCCTATGAAAAAGTAGAAGACGTCTTGAAAATTGCCGATTTATCAGAACGCCAAAAACAGCTACTTTCAGAACATCTCGCTGATTTCACCGTTACTCCTCCCGCAGATGTCTTCAACGAAGGAGACGATCGCTATAACCCAGGGATTTACTAAAAACCTAAGTACCCACTCCCTGATCTGAGTGGGTTATAATAACGCCAAGATGAACATTCCTAACCAGTTCGATGTCTTAATAATTGGGTCAGGTGCGGCGGGATTATACGCCGCTTTATGTCTTCCTGAAAATTGGCAAGTAGGTATCATCACCAAAGATACCTTGAAAACTGGTGCGAGTGACTGGGCTCAAGGTGGGATTGCCGCTTCAATAGATCCCTCAGATTCACCCCAATTACACCTAGAAGACACCCTCAAGGCAGGAGCAGGATTATGCGATCGCCAAGCGGTAGAATTTCTAGTCAATCACGCCTCTGAGGCGATCGCCTCTCTAGTAGAATTAGGTGTAGCCTTCGATCGCCGGGGAGATCAATTGGCGATGACTCTAGAAGCTGCCCACTCACGACCTAGAGTCTTACACGCAGCGGACACCACAGGCAAAGCGATTGTGACAACTCTAACCGAAAAAGTCCTAGCTAAACCAAATATCAGCATCTTCCCCCAAACCCTAGCTTTAAATCTCTGGTTAGAGGAAAATCAACAAAACTGTCAGGGAGTACAGGTACTCTACGGAAATCGCCTAGAATGGATTAAAGCACAAGGAGTGATTCTCGCCACAGGCGGGGGAGGTCAAGTCTTTGCTCAAACCACCAACCCACCAGTAAGCACAGGAGATGGAGTAGCTTTAGCTTGGCGTAAAGGAGCAATCGTCAGAGACCTAGAGTTTATCCAATTTCATCCTACAGCTTTAACCGTACCGGGAGCTCCTCGTTTTTTAATTAGTGAAGCGGTTAGAGGAGAAGGGGCTTATTTAGTAGATGACCAGGGCGATCGCTTTGTCTTTAACTACCATCGAGCGGGGGAATTAGCCCCAAGAGACGTAGTCAGTAGAGCAATTTTTAACCATTTACAAAAACATAGCAACAATCCCGCCCAAGCTCACGTTTACCTAGACTTAAGCAATATTCCCCCAGAAACAATCCGTCATCGTTTTCCCAACATCATCAAAGTCTGTCAACATTGGGGAATAGATATCTTCCATCAATTAATACCCGTTGCTCCTGCAGCCCATTACTGGATGGGGGGTATAGCAACAGACTTAAATAGTTGTACCTCAATACCTGGATTATATAGCGTTGGCGAAACAGCGAGTACAGGAGTACATGGAGCTAATCGTTTAGCGAGTAATTCCCTCCTAGAATGTATCGTCTTTGCCGCTCAATTAGCTAAGCTCAAAATCAACCCCAGTAACAATCTAACCCGAGAGACAACCACCAGAGAAATTAGGGCAGATTTTAAACGAGATTTAGAGATAGTAGCTAAAATCAGAACAGAGTTACCCGTTTTAATGTGGCAAAGTGCGGGAATCTGTCGCACAGGGACAAGGCTTAATCAAGCCTTACTCAAAGTGTCACAATGGCGTCAAGATTTACAAAAACAACCTCTGACAGAATATATAGCCAACTCCCAACCCACCGAAACCCTAGTGTTTACCGCACCAGAAGCTATAAATCAGATCCGTCTCTATGGGGAAACCCTCAATCTTGTTGATGTTGCCTATTTAATCCTTAAAAGCGCCCTCTTTCGCGAAGAAAGTCGCGGTGGACATTATCGTCTCGATTATCCGGAAACCCTCGAATCCTGGCAAGTTCATACCCTGATTCAAGGCGATCGCCTGTTCTCCAACTAATATCCCAAAATAATTATGTCAAAATCACTCTTTGCCGATGCTAGTAGCCGACTAGAAAAAGCCCTCGGTTACATCTCTATCTCCGAAGACAGTCTCAAACGTCTCAAATACCCTAAAACTAGTTTAAGCGTATCTATTCCCGTGCGCATGGATGATGGTTCATTACAAGTTTTTCAGGGTTATCGCGTCCGCTACGACGATACTAGAGGTCCCGGAAAAGGAGGGGTCAGGTATCATCCTAATGTCTCCCTCGACGAAGTACAGTCTCTGGCTTTTTGGATGACATTTAAAGGAGCACTCCTGAATCTTCCCTTTGGTGGCGCCAAAGGCGGAATTACCGTTAACCCTAAGGAGCTATCTAGACAAGAATTAGAACGCTTGAGTAGGGGTTACATCGATGCGATCGCCGATTTTATCGGACCAGACATTGATATTCTTGCACCCGACGTTTACACCAATGAAATGATTATGGGGTGGATGATGGACCAATATTCAATCATTAAACGTCGAATTAGTCCAGGAGTAGTTACAGGTAAACCCCTGACCATGGGAGGTAGTCAAGGACGGACATCGGCTACCGCTATGGGGGCTTTTTACGCAATTAACGCTATTTTAGCCAAATTTTCCCAATTACCCCCACAAACCACCGTCGCTATCCAAGGATTCGGTAACGTAGGAGGGATATTAGCAGAATTACTCGCTAAAGTTGGTTATAAGGTTGTCGCTGTTAGCGATTCCCAAGGAGGTATTTACTCTAGTCATGGTTTAGATATTCCTAGTATCCGCCAATACAAAAAAGAAGGTTATCCCATGAAAGCGGTTTACTGCGCTAAAAGCGTTTGTAATATTGTAGAGCATGAAACGATTACCAATGCCCAACTACTGACTTTAGACGTAGATGTACTCATACCCGCCGCGCTAGAAAATCAAATCACCGCAGCTAACGCAGGAGATATCCAAGCTAAATATATCTTTGAAGTAGCCAATGGACCGACAACCTCTGCAGCAGACGAAATTCTGGACCAAAAAGGGATCTACGTCTTCCCCGATATCCTCATTAACGCAGGTGGTGTCACCGTTAGTTATTTTGAATGGGTACAAAATCGTAGTGGTTTATATTGGACTCTGACAGAAGTCAACGAAAGACTCAAAGAGAGAATGATCGCTGAAACCGAACAAACCTGGAACATCGCTCAACAACACTCTGTTTCCCTGCGTACCGCAGCTTATATCCACGCTCTTAACCGTCTCGGTGAAGCTCTCGACGCTAAAGGTACCAGAGATTACTATATCAAAGGCTAGTCACGAATCTTAACTATGGTTAAAATAATTAGACGAGAATCCCTCGGACAACAACCAGTCTATGATATCGGTGTCAGTCAAGACCATAATTTCCTCATCAAAGACGGTTTAATCGCTGCTAACTGTTTCAATAAATCCCACTCCACCGCTTATGCTTATCTAACCTATCAGACAGCCTATCTGAAAGCTAACTATCCGGTAGAGTATATGACCGCTTTACTGACAGCTAGCAGTGATAATCAGGAAAAAATTGAAAAATATCGCGAAAACTGTCAAAAAATGGGGATAGAAGTCCAACCCCCAGATATCAACCGCTCTCAAAAAGATTTTACCCCTGATGGTCAAACCATTCTCTTCGGGTTATCCGCTGTACGTAATCTCGGTGAAGGAGCGATCGAAAATATTCTTCAAGCTAGAGAAACAGCGGGAGGACGTTTCCAATCTTTAGGAGATTTTTGTACTCGTGTGGATTTGCGAACAGTCAATCGGAGAGCATTAGAAACCCTGATTTATTGTGGTGCTTTTGACTCAATCAAATCCAATCGACGACAATTGATTAATGATTTAGACGTGGTAATTACCTGGGCGCAAAATCGAGCTAGAGAACAAGCAACAGGACAAACCAATTTATTTGATTTACTGTCCAATCATAACCCAAAT
>CALGKL010000144.1 GCA_937930495.1 uncultured Gloeocapsa sp. | reverse complement strand
TAAATCAACCATAGAACAATTGGTAGAGCTTACCAATTTAGATCCCAATCGAGGCGATGGACATGATAACATCTTAACCAAAATTACCATCGATAAAACCGTACTCGATGTCCTCAGAAGACAAAACTATACCCTAGATACTATCCTACCTCAAGGAGAAATAGCCTATCTCAGAGCCACCGCTAACCTGAGTACAGGAGGGATCGCTATCGATCGGACCGACGAGATCCACCCAGAAAATATCTGGATCGCCCAACGAGTAGCTAAAACCATTAACCTAGATATAGCAGGTATAGACGTAGTTACCCCCGATATCAGTAAACCCCTAAGGGAAGTAGATGGAGTCATCGTCGAAGTTAACGCCGCCCCAGGTTTTAGAATGCACGTAGCCCCTAGTAGTGGATTACCTCGCAACGTAGCAGCAGCAGTACTAGATATGCTCTTCCCCCCAACAGCAACTAGTCGGATTCCCCTACTCGCCGTTACCGGAACTAATGGTAAAACCACTACGACTAGACTTTTAGCCCATATTTATCGTCAAACAGGGAAAATAGTCGGATATACTACTACAGATGGCATTTATATAGATAATTATGTAGTAGAAAAAGGAGATACCACCGGTCCCCAAAGCGCCCAAGTCATCCTCAAAGACCCCACAGTGGAAGTAGCTGTACTAGAAACAGCCAGAGGAGGAATTTTACGCTCAGGACTAGCTTTTGATTACTGTGATATAGGTATAGTACTTAATGTAGCAGCGGATCACCTCGGCATTGGAGATATTGAAACTATCGAGGATATGGCCAAAGTTAAGTCGGTAGTCGCCGAAACCGTCAATCCTAATGGCTACGTGGTTCTTAACGCCGATGACCCCCTGGTAACGGCTATGGCTGCTAAGGTTAAATGTAAAGTGGTGTACTTCTCCATGAATCCAGAAAACCCCGTTATTCAAGAACATACCCGTAGGGGTAATATGGCAGCTGTGTATGAAAATGGCTATCTCTCCATCTGTCATGAGGGTTGGACTCTACGTCTAGAAGAAGCGGTTAATGTCCCCGTAACTATGGCGGGAATGGCTCCATTTATGATCGCTAATGCTTTAGCAGCTTCTGGCGCAGCTTTCGCCGGAGGAGTAGATGTGGAATTGATTCGGCAAGGATTACGCACCTTTGTCCCCTCAGAAAATCAAACCCCCGGACGCATGAATCTGTTCAATCTCGGTCGTCATCACGCTCTGGTAGATTATGCCCATAACCCCGCCGGATATGAAGCAGTAGGAGGTTTCGTGCGCAATTGGCAAGGGGATAGACTAGGGGTAGTAGGTGGACCTGGCGATCGCCGGGATGAGGATTTAATTCTCTTAGGTCGTCTCTCAGCGCAAATGTTTGACTATATCATCGTCAAAGAAGACTACGATCGACGAGGACGAGAACCAGGTGCCGTAGCTGAATTAATTATTAAAGGTATTCTCGCCGAAAATCCCCAAGCTAAATACGAAGCTATCCTAGATGAAACAGTGGCTATTAATACAGGTTTAGATATAGTAAAAGATGGTGGCTTAGTCGTCGTCTTCCCCGAAAAGGTAGCTAGTGCCATCGCCCTGATTAAACAACGTCAACCTCAATAATCATCATGGAAGTTAAAAACGTCCTCGGCACAAAATTACAAATTTGTTGTCTTTCTCCCGTCACCGGTTTCTATCGCAACGGGAGATGTGATACCGGACCTGAAGACCTGGGAATGCACACCGTTTGCGCACAAGTAACCGCTGAATTCCTAGAATTTAGTAAAAAACGGGGTAATGATTTATCTACCCCCGTTCCTGGTTATGATTTTCCCGGTCTCAAACCAGGCGATCGCTGGTGTTTATGTGCTTTACGTTGGCAAGAAGCTTTAGAAGCTGGTGTAGCCCCTCCTATTTTACTTGAGGCTACCCACGAATCAGTACTCCAGTATATACCTCTAGAAAAGCTACAAGAGTACGCCTTGGTCGAAAATTAGGTTTAAACGGTTCACCGACCTTTGTAAGGAGATAAGAGGGAAGTTCACCAGAGATCACCCCTAAACCCTCTTAACGAGGTAAAACCGATACCCGATAATTATACTCGTAGCTAAAATCGAAGAAGGTTTCGGAACAGCTTGAGGAGTAATAGAGCTAATCCGATAAACACCACCATTATAATCAGCGATGAGAACCGCTCTATAAAACTTACTCAAACTTATCCAACAAGTCTAAAAGGCTTAGTTGTCTAGGTTTGAAGTTTACTTCCTGTTTCGTCGAAGTCTCGAGAGTTGTACTCTCGACGGGTTTAACTTCTCCACAGGCTTTATTTTTACAAGTTTCCCCAAAGCTTGGGGTACTTCCGTAACTAGATAAATTTATACTGGCCTTTAAGTCTCTATCGATTGAAATACCGCAATTAGGACAGTTATAAATTCGTTCTTTTAGCGGCATTTTTTGTTTGTGTCCACAGTTAGAACATATCTGACTTGAGGGATAAAGTCTGTCTGCAACAGTTAGTTTACTCCCATACCAAGTGCATTTATATTCTAATTGTCTCCTAAATTCATAAAAACCACAATCGGCTATAGCACTTGCTAATCTATGGTTTTTGAGCATCCCCGAGATGTTTAAATCTTCTATTACTACTTCACCGTGGTTTTTGGCTAAA
>CALGKL010000143.1 GCA_937930495.1 uncultured Gloeocapsa sp. | reverse complement strand
CATAATCATAATTAAAAGTACTTTAAGATGTCTTATTCATGGTTTCAGGAACAAACCACAATAGCTCAAACACAGATAATTGCACAAACACCTAGTCCTACTTCAAGCAAGCCAAACGGAGCAGGACAAGTTTTAACCTATCTCCCTATAGCTTTAGCTGGTTTATTTTTTGCTCTTTTTCTTTATAGTCAATGGCAACTCAGAAAAAAGGCCAAAGCCTTGAGCTTAGAAGAATATAAATATAAGGATATCAAAAGAAAGCTGAAATTAGCTTTAAGTACGATTCAAAAAATGGAAACTAATCCTGATTTAGTGCATTCTCGAGATTTCAATCTTGATTATTTGCGAATGCGCATGGATGAGGAAGTTTTTCACTATGTTATCGTTAACCAAATCAAAATCAAAGTTAAACAGATAATCACTCAAGCTTTACGACCTGATACCAAAAGAGAAACTACTGTAGGAATAGCTAATACCAGTGGACGCAAAGTAGATAAAATCTTTGACGTTACCTATGAAATAGAGAGCAATGGAAAATGGCAAACTAACGTTTTATTTCGTGTCCAAATCAAACTAACTAAATTACCCATCCGCACTAGTTCTAGTATTGTAGATGAGATTATAGTCTGTGTTGAAAACTATCTCTGTCCAGATGAGAGTCAGGAAAACTGGACACCTACTATTAATGGTAAAGTAGTAGGCATTAGCTGGGACCAGCGTGCTAAACCTACTCCTCTACTGGTTTTAGAACAAGCTGAAGAAGGAAGCGTGATTCTCAAAAACGAGCAATGGGGAAAATCGAATAACGCTAGAAATAGCTCAAGTCAGCAAATCAGTCAATAAACCCCGGTAAAGGGTCCTTTCACCCCTTACTTACTTCTAGCTTCTTTTCTAGCGCTTTGCCAGGCTGAAGTCATTCTCTGAAAATTTACCTTAAATTCGGTAAAACCCCAAAGACTTCCTGCTGTATCTTCATCCCAGGAAGCGGAGAGAATCCCATAACTTAAACCGACTACTCCTAAACCAAAAAGACCCATAGTAACCAAAACTACAGCGGTGGTTGGGACTTTAAATAACTTGTTACTGACAACCCAATAAAATATAAAAAAAGATGATATCCCCAAGAAAGTAGGAATACCCGAAAAAGCCATCATCCGACCAACCATCCGTTTACTGACTATATCCGGGATAGCGGACAGACTAGCCTTTTGAGGATCAAAAGCCGAGTTTTCGCGGTATGGTGATTTAAGGGGTGTAGGTTCGGTTTTAGGGGAAGGAGATTTTTTTTTCTTTTGACGTGGTTCAAAAGGTAGTTTTTCCCGTGAAGACTCAGAAGCCATAGTTTTTGAGATAATATTAACGACGAAGACCAAGACGCTGGATCAGATTTTGATAGCGCTCACTATCTTCTTTATTAATATAAGCTAAAAGACGTCGACGACGACCAATCATTTTTAACAAACCTAGTTCGGAGGAATGGTCATTAGGGTTAAGTTTGAGATGTTCATTGACTTGGTTAATTCTAATGGTCAAAAAGGCTATTTGTAAATCCGCTGAGCCGGTATCGGTTTCGTGTAGTTGATATTGAGAGATTATTTCCTGTTTTTGTTCTTGAGTTAAAGCCATCGTTGATTTTTGGTCAAACACTGCAATCTCTTATAATATCATAAAATCAGTTGCTTTACACAGCAGTATTGAACTCCTCTCTCAAAAATTCTTACTCCTCCCCCTTCGGCTACAGTTTGTCGTAAGGCTTGAGCATCGGTTACCCTGACTCCTGCTAAATAATTAATCCCCATTTGTCTTAATTCTGGTAACCAAGGTAGAGTGGGACCGATTAAGACTAATTGAGTATTCTGTGCTAATTCCACCAGACGAGGAAAAGTTTTATTCACAATAGAGGTAGCGGTTAGAAATACCCAATCTGCATTGGGGACATAATACTCACAAGCGGGATCTGGTAAATCAGTCCCTTGGGGTTGACGTTCAATCACGGTGATTTCCATCTCTGTTTCATATTCTTCTAGATGGGGATAACGACCAATGACTACGACTTTTTTACCCCGTATTTGCGGAAGAAAATGTTCAAAAACAGCTAAATTAGGGTATTTAGAGGTGATTATAGGAGTTGCTTGGGCAATTAAAGGAGATTTACTATTAATAGCAGCATTAACCGCAGCCATCCCTACTGTAGCTTCGTAAGGATTCCAGGAACGTAACCAGGGAGTTAGACTAGTTAGGGGTTGATTGACTAAAGTTCCCGACCAAGGTAAAGTACGGGTAGGAAGACCAGGACTCATAGCTAAGCCAATAGCATCGCTTTGACAGATAGTCCAGGTTAAGCCAATGATGATTTCCTTAACTCTATGGTTAACTTGACTAGCGTCGAGGAGTAAATCATAAATTTCGCGAGGATTAAGCATAAGGGGTTTTAAAATGGTTAAAGTAGGCGATCGCGCACCGGATTTTACACTGACCTCCCAATCTGGTCAAAAAGTAAAATTGAGTGATTTCATCGGGAAAAAGAACGTTGTCTTGTACTTTTATCCCAAAGATGATACACCAGGTTGCACCGCAGAATCCTGCGCATTTAGAGATAGTTATGAAGTTTTTAGCGAAGCGGGAGCAGAAGTAATCGGGATTAGCGGTGATTCCGTCGACTCCCATGTGCGTTTTGCAGCTAAGTACAATCTTCCCTTCACCCTGTTGAGTGACGAAAATAATCAAGTAAGAAAACTTTTTGGGGTCCCTGCAACCCTGTTTATCCTACCAGGACGTGTCACCTACGTCATCGATAAAGAAGGAATCGTCAGACATATCTTTGATTCTATGTTAGATTTCAAAGCTCACGTCGAAGAGTCCTTAAAAATTCTCAAGACCTTGAATTGAATTAACGTTTAGGGGAAAACCTTTCCCGGGAACTCAAGTTAAATTATGTCTAATCAGTCAGAATCACCCTATTTTGATAACCTACCCACTAGAATCAACTGCGGCGATCGCAGCGCCGCTATAGCTTTTGGGAAACATATCCATTGGGGTTACTGGGAAAATCCTCAATTAGCAGATGGAACATTAGAAGATTTTGCCAAAGCAGCGGAACAATTAAGCGCAAAAATGGTAGAAATAGCTCAAATCAGAGATAATTTGACCATATTAGACGCAGGTTGTGGCTTTGGAGGGACGATTAGCTATCTCAACGACCATTTTCGCAATCTCAATCTCATAGGGATTAATATTGATGCTGACCAAATCAATAGAGCCAGGGAATTAGTCCAACCCAAAGGTGATAATAAAATTAGCTTCATTCAGGCTAACGCTTGCGCTATACCCGTAGATAGTTTAGAAAGCGATCGCCTCTTAGCCGTAGAATGTATTTTTGCCTTTCCTAGTCGAAAACAATTTTTTCAAGAAGCGTACCGTTTACTCAAACCAGGAGGAAAACTCACCATCTGTGACTTTTTACCCGCAGCTTGGTTTGCCGGAATTTGGCAATATTGGGAAAATAAGATTAACCCCAATATCGCTAAAACCTATGGGACAGCAAAAACAGATAAACCAGTATTTAGCTTTATATCTTTAGCACAATATCGAGAATTAGCCCAAAGCACAGGATTTAAATTAGCTACAGTAGTAGATATTACTAAAAATACCTTACCAACCTATCCCGTGGTTAATCGGATCATGACCAAAGCTAATCCTCAAAAAACTATTTTTAATACCACCCAAGGTTTAGCGATGATTAGTCGTCTCGGTTGGATGGGTTATATCATCCTCGATTTTGTCAAAGAATGAACATTATTCAGAAACTGTTATTTCCCAAAACCCTTAATCAACCCTCTACACCCCCTGTGAGGCGTCAAAGTCGTCGGGGTGTGGAAATCAAATCAGCCCCAGAAATCGCCATTATGCGCTCCTGTGGTCAAATCGTCGGTACTGTCTTAAAAGAAATAGCCGCTCTGGTTGAACCAGGGATGAGTACAGCAGATTTAGACACCTACGCCCAACAAAGAATAGAAGAGCTCGGTGCAACCCCTAGCTTTAAAGGTTATCACGGTTTTCCCGCTGCAATCTGTGCCTCAATCAATAACGAGGTGGTACACGGCATACCCAAAAGTAATAAAATAATTCGCTCTGGCGATTTACTCAAGGTTGATACAGGAGCATATCAACGCGGTTTTCACACCGACTCCTGTATTACCATAGCCGTAGGTAAAGTCTCCGAATCGGCTTTAAAACTACAAAAAGTAGCCGAACAAGCTTTAGCCGAAGGCATAGCCCAAGTTAAACCAGGTAACTCGCTTTTAGATATAGCAGGAGCGATCGAAGATTACGTGACCTCCCAAGGGTATAGCGTGGTAGAAGAATATACAGGACATGGGGTAGGTAGAAATCTACACGAAGAACCAGCCGTGTTTAATGTGAGGACAAAAGAACTACCAAACCTGCAATTACGTCCAGGAATGACCTTAGCAATCGAACCAATTGTTAACGCTGGCTCAAAATTCACCAAAATTCAGAGCGATCGCTGGACAGTGGTTACAGTAGATAACTCATGGTCAGCTCAATTTGAGCATACGGTTTTAGTTACCTCTGATGGCTATGAAATTTTAACACTGAGATAAAATACCAACCAA
>CALGKL010000142.1 GCA_937930495.1 uncultured Gloeocapsa sp. | reverse complement strand
AGCCCCCTCTTACCCCGGGGGAGCAATTCTAGCTTTTTTCGCTCAATCACTCTCGCACCATTAGATGCTGATTAAACTTAACTCTATATAATCCTCTTGCGGTTGTTTAATCTCTACTTTGATATTAGGACCAAAAAAAGTCTCTATCTTACTCTGTTTTTCTTGCCAAGTCTCTAAACTAATCAAAGGTGAATCAAACTCTAAAACCAGGGTATAACGTCCCGCGGTTTCTATCTCCCTTAATCCCACTAAGACGGGTCTTTCCTCATCGGTAGGACTTAAACCCAATTTCTCCAAGGATAAATCCAGATGGGCTTTTTGTCCATAACGATAACGGGTAATATCTTTACGTATTTGATTTTGAGTAGGCGTAGCTTGTGTTTCTCGTAATTGGATAATTGTCGGTGAAGTTGGTTGACTATAGGCAACGGGTTTTAATTCCGAAGCTTTAAGCGCTAATCCTCCTAAAACTAGAGGTATTCCATAGAATAAACCCGCTAGATTAAGGGTAGCATTACCCGTAGCGTAAGCGATAAAACCAACTACCGTGAGTGTTCCACCCGCAACTAAACCGACTGAACCTAGAGAAATCTTGCCAAACATTGATAATCTTGTCAAAAAAGTACAATATTATTTATTCTAGAGCTTAGAGCTTACTTTCATCGCCGAAAAATAATATGAATAAAACCGAATTAGTCGAAAGATTTACAGCTATCACCAACAAACGGGAATATTTAGTTAAATTACTAGAAAAACCTAATCTCGGTGCTTTACGTCTAGATATCAATCAAGCTCTCGAAGAGTTAGATGAGTTGATCGAAGAGTTTGAGCAAGTTTTTCCTGATGAAAAAACCTCGTAGAAAATGTAGAAACAAAAAGCCCCGTCACTAAAAGTGCGGGGTTGAGTATATTTTAAGCTTCGATCGCTTCAGGAGCGTCTTGTTGTTCCTCGGTTACTTCCTTCTCTACTACTTCAGGAGCGATTTGAGGTGGCTGTTCATCCTCTGATTGTACTTCGCGAGTTGGGCGAGTCGCTTTAGGGAATTCTGGGAAAGAATCTTCTGACAATTCTGGTAATTGCTCAAGCTTGATCGTCAAATAGCGGATCACATCTTCACTAAAACGCATCGCACGCTCCACTACGGCTACTTGCTGACCGTCGCCCTGATAATACATTAAAATGTAAATACCCTCTTGATGTTTAGCGATGGGATAGGCTAAACGACGTCTTCCCCAAAACTTGACTTTAATATCTGTTGCACCCTGTTCGGTAAGTAAATTGCGATACTTGGTCACAGCTTCGTTGATTTGCTCCTCTAATAAATTAGGGCGCAATATGTACATCATTTCGTAAGCTTGGGTCATTGATTAATTCTCCTTGTGGACAGAATGGCTTTCTCATTGAGTAAGCAAGGACCTTTAATGATAACAAATTAAAGTCAAAAAAACAAGGTCCTTGGTACAAGACAAAAATTGTGATACTCTAGTTCTCTAAAGGCTTCAACCGTTGTCTATCAATCGAGGGTCATGAGTAACACCTTTGCGCGCAAAGCAGACCACCTACGCATCTGTCTGGAAGAAGACGTACAATTTCGACATCTGACCAATGGGTTAGAACGTTATCATTTTGTCCACTGTTGTTTACCAGAAATAAATCGCTCCCAAATCGATTTAACCACTAAATTTTTAGAGCACGAATTGGGTGCACCTCTGCTGATTTCTTCGATGACCGGTGGGACAGAACAAGCCAGAATAATCAATCTTCGTCTAGCAGCAATCGCTCAAAAGTATAAACTAGCCATGGGGGTTGGTTCTCAAAGAGTGCTGCTGGAAAAGCCAGAGGTAGCTAATACCTTCTCTGTGCGCGAGGTCGCTCCCGATATCCCTCTCTATGCTAATTTAGGTGCCGTACAGCTGAATTATGATTATGGGGTCAAAGAATGTGTCCAAATAGTCGAAACTTTACAAGCTGATGGGTTGATTTTACACTTGAATCCTTTGCAAGAAGCCGTACAAGCCCAAGGAGATACCAATTTTCGGGGAATCCTTGACAAAATCAGCAATTTGTGCTGGAGTACCTCCATACCAATAATCGTTAAAGAGGTAGGGAATGGGATTTCCGGACCAATGGCTGAAAAATTAATCAACGCCGGGGTAAAGGCTATAGATGTAGCCGGAACGGGAGGAACATCCTGGGCAAAAGTAGAAAGTCAAAGGGCTACGGATAACCTCGGACGTCGCTTAGGAGAAACTTTTGCTGAATGGGGATTACCAACGGCTAATTGTCTCTTAGCCATTCGGGAAATCAATAGCGAAATACCCCTAATCGCTTCGGGAGGGTTACGCAATGGTCTAGAAATAGCTAAAGCCATCGCCCTAGGCGCTGATTTGGCGGGAATGGCTCAACCTTTCCTCAAAGCCGCGGCCGAATCTAGCGAAACTCTGGAAGAATTAGTACAATTACTTATCGCTGAATTGACCACGGTGCTATTTTGTACGGGAAATAGTACCATAAATGAACTAAAAGAATCAGAAGCTCTACAGGAGATAGTAGCTTAATAATTAATAATCTATGAGTGAAACCATATTTACCAAAATCATTGATCGAGAAATCCCCGCTACCATCGTCTATGAAGATGACCTGGCGATCGCTTTTAAAGACATTAACCCCCAAGCACCTACTCACATCCTGGTTATCCCTAAAAAAGTTATAGCTAAGCTAGATGACGTTACACCGTCAGATCAAGCACTATTAGGTCATCTACTGCTCTGTATCCCTAAAATAGCCCAAGAACAAGGATTAAGCGATGGTTATCGCGTTGTGATTAATAACGGCGAATTAGGCGGTCAAACCGTCTATCATCTACACATACATATTCTAGGTGGACGTCAAATGACTTGGCCCCCCGGTTGAAGAATCTCAGGTGAGAGAGAATGGGGAATTAATGTTTCGATCTCGCCTCATTCGACAATCTGTATATCTTCTGGTTGCAAAGTTAAATCTGATTATCATCACTGAAAAAAACAAGAATGAATAAAAAAAGAGTCCTCTCAGGGGTACAGCCAACAGGTAATTTACATTTGGGTAACTATTTAGGCGCGATTCGTAACTGGGTTGAAAGTCAAGAAGAATACGATAACTTCTTTTGTGTAGTTGATTTGCACGCCATTACTGTTCCCCATGATCCTACTACCCTGGCCGAAGATACCTATACGATCGCCGCTCTCTATCTCGCTTGTGGTATTTCTTTAGAATACTCGACTATTTTTGTCCAATCCCAGATCAGCGCCCATTGTGAATTGGCTTGGTTACTTAACTGTATTACACCTCTGAATTGGTTAGAGAGGATGATTCAGTTTAAAGAAAAAGCGATTAAACAGGGAGAAAATGTCAGCGTAGGTTTATTAGATTATCCGGTTTTGATGGCGGCTGATATTCTTCTCTATGAGGCAGATTTAGTGCCAGTAGGGGAAGATCAAAAACAACACCTGGAATTAACTCGTGATCTTGTGGTTAGATTTAACGATAAATTTGCTACTCCAGAAGCACCAGTACTGAAAATGCCTAACCCTCTCATTCGTGAAGAAGGGGCAAGAATTATGAGCATTACCGATGGTACAAAGAAAATGTCTAAATCTGATCCCTCTGACTGGAGTAGGATTAATTTATTAGATTCACCCGAATTAATCGAGAAAAAAATCAAAAAAGCGAAAACAGATCCGATTAAAGGGTTGTGGTTTGATGATCCTGAACGTCCCGAATGTGATAATCTATTAACACTTTATAGAATACTCTCTCAAAAATCCAAAACCGAGGTAATTAATGAATGCCAAGACATGGGTTGGGGACAGTTCAAACCCCTGTTAATCGAAACAATTATTGAAACGTTGCGACCAATTCAAAGTAAATATTACAGCATTAGAGCTGAGCAGACCTATCTAGATAATATTTTAAAACAAGGCGCAACTAAAGCTAGTACGGTAGCTAATCAAACCCTCACGAAAGTTAAAAATGCCCTGGGGTATTTACCCAGTTGAGAAAATGTCTAATAAATTTCGTCAAGCGATCGCTCAAGGAGAATTTCTCGTTACCGCAGAAGTCGCCCCTCCCAAAGGTGCTGATCCAACCCATATGCTCAGTGTCGCTAAACTCTTACACTCTAGAGTCCATGGCTTGAATGTAACCGATGGTAGTCGCGCAGTAATGCGAATGTCATCTTTAGTATCTTGTGTCCTCTTAAAACAAGCAGGAATCGAGCCCATCTGTCAAATCACCTGTCGCGATCGCAACTCCATCGCCCTACAATCTGACCTCCTCGGAGCATCAGCATTAGGTGTCCATAATATTCTTGCCCTTACTGGCGATCCAGTCAAAGCCGGCGATCATCAAGAAGCTAAAGCAGTTTTCGAGTTAGAATCCGTCAGATTAATCCGCTTGATCAACAACCTTAATCGGGGTGTGGACATCAACCAAAACCCCCTACCCGACGGAAGCCCAGACTTATTTCCCGGCGGAGCGATCGACCCCCAACTCAAAAGTTGGTCGAGTTTGCAAAAAAGGTTTGAGCAAAAAATTCAAGCAGGAGCGGAATTTTTCCAAAGTCAACTAATCACCGATTTTGAGCGATTAGATAAGTTTATGACTCAAATTGCCTCTAGCTATGGTAAACCTATTCTAGCGGGTATTTTTTTACTAAAATCGGCTAAAAATGCCCGTTTCATTAATCGTTACGTCCCTGGTGTGGATATTCCCGAAAGTACCATTGAACGTCTCGAAAAAGCCGCTGACCCCCTCCAAGAAGGGATTAAAATCGCCGCTGAACAAGTAAAAATCGCCAAAGATATCTGTCAGGGCGTCCATATGATGGCGGTTAAAAAAGAGGAGCTTATCCCTGAGATCCTTGATTTAGCAGGTATTTAAACTTCTCAGATTGCTTTTGATAGTCAATAATAAACAACCAAAAACAATTGAGAATATTCTAAGGCTCTAGAGCAGTTCTTCCCTGTTTACCTAAACGCACAAAGACAAAATAGAGGAAATAGAGTACATAAACCGTTAACCCCATGATCCCGAAAAATCCTAAAACACCGGGATCTCCCTGAGGGTGCATTAACTCCTTATAACCCCAAGGTGGTTGTAACCAAATTCGACAGTAGGGAATATCTTTCATTTCCCTAGTAAAAGCACAATTCAAAAAAGGAATAGTCAAGAGCACTCCGAGAATACAATAGACGGTTACAGCCCACCGCCAGGAGTTAAAGACCAATTTAAACAAGCTTTTCGGTAAATCCCGTATCTCCTCATTTAAATCTTGCCAAAACCACAGAGAAAGGGGAATCAATACACGAGCAGCTAACCCCGTCAGAAAACTAAAGGGAAAAGAAGCGATCATCAGATAAACGGTGATCATCAATAAACTAGCCACCCGCCAATAGATAATCAATGACCATTTGACACATTCACTTTTAGCGACAAAAGCCCAAACCAAAATGAGTAAAGGTGCTATTACTGTAAAAATAACCGCCAGACGATAATCAGTCCAGACCAACTTCTCTAAAAAAACTAGATCTAATTGTTCAAGGTTAGGCATAGAGATATTAAAATAAATAATAAGCAGCAAAAACCTTTAGAGAGATTTCTACTGCCCTATTTTAACTCAATTTAAACCGTTAACAGCCTTTTTCTTAGTCATCGTAAAGACGACATTCATCAGCGTCGGGGTTAGCATCACAATACTTTTCAAAATTGGTTTTTGTGGGTTGAGTTTGACGTTGGTGGGCTGCTTCTGCTTGTAGCTCTTCTACAGCGTCCCAAGCAGCAGCACAATCAGCAGAAGAACTACCTTCGACACTACATATTTCTCTAGCCTGTTTTAACTCTTGGGCGATTTTTTCTTCGATATTGCTCATAATACCTCTTATTATTTATGTCTTAAATGTTAGAGAATGCCATTTCCATCCTAACCGATTTTGTCTGAGTTAGCTTATATTACCTAAAAATCGCCCTAAAATAATCTAAGGTTAAAGGAAAAAAATATGATTAATCAGTTAGAATGGCACAATGTTTTATCCACTCGCCCCTCTCTGGAAGGAGCTTTAGATGAAATTAGTCAAAGACTCAAA
>CALGKL010000141.1 GCA_937930495.1 uncultured Gloeocapsa sp. | reverse complement strand
AAGCTGCTGCACAAGCGGCGGTGCTTTCTGGACTTTCTCTCAAAGCTGCTACTATTACTCCAGAAATTCCAGGGGATGTAGGGAGTCCTAATGCTATTTTACGGGAAGAGTTAAACGCTCAAGTCATTCTCCGAACAGGTCGTCGAATCCCTCGAATTACCCCTATCGCTGGCGTTTATTCCCCAATCGCGATCGTCAGAATGGCGGTAGATGATGCTTATGGGGCAAAAGAATGGCGAGAAACTACCCCCGATGGGGATGAAATCGCCTATCGCACTTCTAGGTTATCTCGTCGGGTTTGTCGTTCTGTTGCTGAGTTTACTTTTCAATACGCTAGACGTACAGCAGCTAAGGTGTTTGGTGGTCCTAAGTTTACCGTTAGTGCTACTTATGAGGGTATGTTCAAAGAGGAGTTAGACTCAGCAGCTAAGCGTCACCCTGACGTTAATTATCAACCTTTACTGATTGATGCTACCTTTGCTTTGTTATTACAAACTAGCGGTGAATCTCTGGTAATTCCTGCTTTAAATCGGGATGGGGATTTATTGTCTGATATGGTCTTACAAATGTACGGTAGTATAGCCGGCTCAGAGAGTATGGTTTTGGGATTTGATGATCAAACTCACCAGGTTAAAACGGTTATGGCTGAAGCTCCCCATGGTACAGCTCCGGCTCTTTTTGGTAAAAATATCGCTAATCCTATGGCGATGATTTTAGCAGCAGCAGCCCTGTTAAGTTATGTCGATACTCCTGATGGTGATAAAGCTTCTCGCGCTATCTACGAGAGTGTCTTTGAAAGTCTTTATGATGGTTGCGCTACTCCTGATTTGGGAGGAAGAATGACCACTAGCGAGTTTACTGATGAGGTTATTCGTCGTGTTAAAAGTAAGTTAGAAGCTTGGGCTGTTTTGGGTACAGCTTAACCTCTAACCCACGCACATCTCACGACTGTGGTGAAGACGCTTCACCACCTTTATTTTCTTTTTTAGATGAGAGTTCCCTACAGGTGTTTTAATCTAAAAAATTATTGCCCTACCAGCATCCAGAACAACTACCTCTGTGCAATACTAACAATATCACATCTAGCAAAGCAGGGAATTTTAGGTTAAAGGAATAATTCTTTTTACTTCTTGATTTAATTTAATCCAATAAAGCTCAACTTCTAATTGAGGGTATTTTTGTTTAATCGACTGATAAGCTTGACTCAGGTATTGTTGATGAATTTGTTCTTCTTTTTGGGGATTTTGTGTTAGATTAGCATCAATAAAAGTAGCATAAGCTCCACAATCTTGATGATCTAAAATAATGACTTTTTGGATATGATGAAGACGATAGGATAAATCCAGATGATCCCAAAAGGTTTCTGTTTCGGCTGGTTTGGGAAATCCAGCTAATGCTAAAGAAGCTCCCGCGAGGGTTAACCAATCATAACTATTATCTAAAGATTTTGTGTTTAAAAAATTCTTTTCTCCATCAACAAAGCGAAAATCTATACAACTTAAAACCAAGGCTTTTGCTTGACCTGAAGCTTGAGCAGATTCAGGGAGTTGTAATAATAAGGATAAAGAAATACTGCCGGTAATTAAACCTTGGAGAAAATGACGACGACACCAACATTTATTATTCATAATTACTGCTAATTTGGAGAGATTTTTGGTCAAGCAAAGAAATAATCATTTTGTTGAGATTATCTAAATCTCTGGAAGGAGAGAAATAGAGGTTGATTCCTAGTTGCCAAACTTTAAAATAATTTGCTAAATTGTCGTGTTTATTAAGCAAAATTAGGGGGATATTTTCTAAGAAACTAACCTCTTTAATTCTTTTGATTCGTTGATATTCTGATATTTTTAATGGGTTTAAATCGGTAATGATTAAATCAGGATATTGTTCTTGAATTAAATGTAATTCTTCTTGCTGATTATTGGCTGTGATTACGTGAATAAGGGATGAACGTAGAGTATTCTTCAGTTGTTTTTTTAGTTGATTATCAGTGAGGATCAGTAAAATATTTTTCATTGGCTTAATTCTTGATAATAAAGACCTTTGGTCAAAAAGTTGACAAAAAGGTCTTTAAATAACGACTTTTAAGTTTCTAGCAACTCTTGGGGTCTCGATTCTAGAGGGGAAGATAGACAAGAGAGATAAGTGATCGCCTCTGTGGTAGTTTCAAAACAATTCTCTGAACCAATTTTGGCGAGTAAACCTGTACGCTCTAATAACTCTCGCACTTCCGGTTGTAAACCCGTGAGAATTAAATAACAATTGCGTCGTTTGAGGTCATGATAAATATCTTCTAAAGCTACCAATCCTGTGGTATCAATATTAGGAACAAAACGCATCCGCAGAATTAAATATTTGACCTCCGGTTCATCTCTTAAAAAGGTAGCAAATCTTTCGGCTGCACCAAAGAATAAAGGACCGTCGACACGATAAACAGCGATTGCTTTAGTTAACTCTAGGGGAACTCCAGGGGGAAATACTTCGGTTTCAGGAATTTTAACTAAGTTTAGTTCGCTCATCCGTTTGATAAATAACGCACCAGCAGCTATTAAACCGATTTCTACGGCTAAAACTAGGTCAAAAAGGACGGTTATGGACCAAGTGAGTAACATTACGGCTAAATCTGAGTAGGTAGCTCGTAATAAGAGACCAATAGCTTCCCAT
>CALGKL010000140.1 GCA_937930495.1 uncultured Gloeocapsa sp. | reverse complement strand
AGGTTGTATTTGTTCTCCCGGGTTAGGACTAAAATAATAAATGATTTGGTCGGCGCCGTGAGAGCTAATTCCACTAGAAAGGATACGACAAGTAAAGATAACCTTTTCCATCCCTAGGGGAATCAATTCTTTTATCAATTCTGTTTCTAATTTCAGGGCTGCTTTTTGTCTGAGTTGAGTTAACTGTTGACAAGCTTGTTCTAACTGTTGTTTAACTTGATGATATTCTTGTTCGAGTTGTTCGATAATTTCGGTATCTTCGGTAAATTTTTGCAATTCTAACTGAATTTTTTCCTGATAGGCGATCGCCTCAGAGAGAGTAGGACCATATTTACGACAAATGTATTTAAGTTGTTTGATTCTTTCCTCGATTTGTTCGAGGGATTGAGAATCTATTTCTTGACTTTCCCCATAGTCATAAATTTGTCTTCCTGCTTCTACTATTTGAGTCAAAGCATTACTAACCATAGCTAGTATAGCCTCTAGACTAGGGTCGTATTTAACCATATTTGCTAGTAATGCTTCCCCTTGGGCGACTAAATCCGCTGCTGCTTGTGCTTGTTCGTTTTGATAGAGCAGTTGATAAATTTGATAACTTAACTGTTGTAATTCTACTGCATGAGCGAGCCGTTGACGATCTTGTTCGAGTTGTGAGAGTTCATCAGCTTTGACCAGATTAGCTGCTATTAATTCTTGGGATTGATATTTAATTAAATCGAGTCTTTGTAAGCGTTCTTGTTCTGATTGGCGGTAAAAAGCTATTTTTTGCTTAACTTTACTAATTATTTCATAAATATCAGCTACTTTGTCTCTTTGTCTGAGTAACTCTTCACCACCGTATGAATCTAATAACTGTCGTTGTTTTTCCGGGATCATCAACTCTACAGTTTGTCCTTGGGCGGTAATTTCTAAAAGGCGATCGCGCAACTGTAAAACTAACTGACGATTAACCAAAATACCATTAATCCGAAAACGGGAACGGAGATTATCTTTTGCTAAAATAATTTCGCGACTACAGACGACTATTTCCGCTTCTAGGGGTTCAAGTTGTTGCTGTTGTAGCCACTGTTCTAAATCATTAGATTCTATCTTAAAACTAGCCTCAATCTGAGCTCTTTGTTCACCCTGTCTGAGGACACGTTGATTAATCTTCCCTCCCAGGACAATATCGATAGCATCTAAGACGATAGATTTACCCGCACCGGTTTCTCCAGTTAATACGTTTAAACCTGAGCTAAATTCTAACTCCAAATAATCAATGAGCGCAAAATTTTGAATCGTGAGAGAATCAAGCATAAAGTTGTTACAATAATTTACATATAGCGAGATTTAAAAATAAACTGATGACTCAAATAGAATTGTATCCTATAGAAAAAATGCCTTCTCCAACAGAGACAGAAGATTGGCGTTATGACCCAGAAAAGATTAATAACTACTATCGTTCTCGTTTTTTCCCCGTATTTACTCGCTTAATCAAAATTATCACTACTTTAGGTTGGTTCTTTTTTACCCTGTGGTGGGATAAAATCACAGGTCAATTACGCAATAATCAAAAACAAAGAGCAGCTCAACTGCGCAACGTACTCACCGAACTAGGACCTACTTATATTAAGATAGGTCAAGCTTTATCTACCCGTCCTGATTTAGTCCCCCCGATTTATCTAGAGGAGTTAGCATTATTACAAGACCAACTCCCCTCTTTTCCCAACGAAGTAGCCTATAAATTTATTGAAGAGGAATTAGGCGCCCCTCCAGAAGAAATATACGCCGAATTATCACCCGAACCCCTCGCTGCTGCTTCTTTAGGACAGGTATATAAAGGAAAACTTAAAACCGGTGAAACCGTAGCCGTAAAAGTACAACGACCTGATTTAATCGGTCGGATTACTTTAGATATTTATATTATGCGCTTGTTAGCTAATTGGGCGAAAAATACTTTTAAACAAATACGTTCGGATTTAGTAGGAATTACCGACGAATTAGCAGCGAGAATTTTTGAAGAAATTAATTACGCCCAAGAAGGACGTAACGCGGAAAGATTCGCCGAACTTTACGGTAATCTCCCAGAAATCTATGTACCTTGTATTTATTGGGAATATACCGGACGTCGGGTGTTAACCATGGAATGGATTACAGGGACAAAATTAACCAATATCCAAGCTATTCAAGCCCAAGGTATCGATGCTACCCATCTGGTAGAAGTCGGGGTAGAATGTTCTCTACGTCAGTTGTTAGAACATGGTTTCTTTCACGCTGATCCCCATCCTGGTAACCTATTAGCTATGCCCGATGGTAGACTAGCTTATCTAGATTTTGGGATGATGAGTGAGATTAAACCTTATCAACGCTATGGTTTAATCGAAGCGGTTGTTCACTTAGTTAATCGTGATTTTGAAGCTTTAGCTCAAGATTATGTCAAATTGGAATTTCTGACCCCGGATACGGATTTAACCCCTATTGTACCGGCTTTAACGGAGGTATTTAATAATGCTCTAGGAGCTAGTGTAGCGGAATTAAACTTTAAAAGTATTACAGATGAAATGTCGGAGATGATGTATGAGTTTCCCTTCAGAGTACCGGCTTATTACGCTCTGATTATTCGCTCCATGGTAACCCTAGAAGGGATCGCTATTGGGATCGATCCTGAGTTTAAAGTCTTAAGTAAAGCCTATCCCTACGTGGCTAAACGCTTACTGACCGATCCGGCGCCTGAGTTGAGAACCTCTCTCAAGGATCTATTGTTTAAAGATGGTAATTTCCGTTGGAATCGTCTGGAAAACTTACTACGAAACGCGCGTAATTCTCAAGATTATAACTTTGATCAGGTGATTAATCAGGGCGTAGATTTTCTTTTCTCCGAGAGAGGTTCATTTATTCGCGATCGCCTCGCTAGTGAAATAGTTAACGCGGTAGATACCTGGGGACAACGTACCTGGTTTAATTGGTCTAGTTTAGTACGACAACGGGTGGGATTGGCGGTTCATGATCTTCCCCCTGAATTGGAACAAAATACCGCTACCCTAGAACATCTGCGCAATATTGTTGGGATTTTACAAGATACCCCCGGTTATGAACCAATTAAGTTGATTAATCTGTTAAATAAAATCGTCGCTAAATCAGAAACTCAACAATTAGGTCAAAAAGTCGTGGAAGGTTTAGCCCAAAAAGCCCTAGCTAGAGTGATTCGGCGCTTATTTATCGAAGAATATCCCCTCACTCAAGATCAAGTGAGTCTCCCTAAAGTAGCGTTGAGGAGCTAATCTATGTTAGAGCTTTTTTGGGAACCTTTACAATCGGGTTTTATGCAGCGATCGCTTATCGAAGCGGTGATTGTGGGAACTATTTGTGCGGTAGTAGGGAGCTATCTAATGGTACAGAGATTAGCACTCCTTGGGGACGCCATCAGTCACTCCGTCTTACCAGGATTGGCGATCGCCTTTTGGTTAGGAGTCAATATCTTTGTCGGTGCGTTTATCGCGGGAATTGTCAGTACTATCTGTATCAACGTCATCAGAAATCGCTCTCCGATTAAAGAAGATGCAGCTATGGGTATTGTCTTTTCCGCTTTTTTCGCTTTGGGTATAACTCTGATCACTTTAATCCAAAAAGAAAATAAAATTGACCTGAATCATTATCTTTTTGGCAATATCCTAGGGGTAACTTGGGGAGATATTCGGGATACAGCGATTATCGCGGTGATTATCTTGTTAGTAGTCTTTGCTTTATACAAAGAATTGCTCTTCTATACCTTTGACCAAATCGGTGCCCAAGCTGTTGGTTTACCAGTAAAATTGTTAGATATGAGTCTCATGATTTTAATTGCCCTAACCATCGTCGCTAGCTTAAAAACCGTCGGAGTGGTATTGGTGCTTTCTCTGTTGATTACTCCTG